>JBBTCR010000219.1:0-2443 GCA_038043105.1 Bacteroidota bacterium | reverse complement strand
TTCAATCGAGGGAAATACCGCGGTGTCATTCGGTTTCCATTCCGTCTCGCTTCAGAAGTACCCGACTCCAACGGAGGTGTACCGATCATCATCCGTAAACGGCTCCGGGGGACCGAAAGGCCCCGCGGCGTATGCATAACTACAGACCCCTACCAAGAAGACAGAGAAAATCGCGATCGCAAGGTTTCTCACGGCCTGTTATCTCCGAGAAGAACTGCCTTCTATGCTGATGCCGTATAGTCCTCCCTATGCCTCGCAAAATCATGACCGCCCAAGTTCATCGCCGTGTGGACAGTCCGGGCTTCGCCTTCAGATTCGTCGTGGGATGCGTCGAACGCCTCCTCGATAGCGGGTAGCCCTCAGAACAACCCGCCTATGGACTTGCACAACCCTTTCTGGATCTCCGGAAGAGCCTCCTCGAATTTCAGGTTCACCTGGTTGGCCAACGGTCCGACGCCCATCCGGAACCGTTTCCATGGCAACAATATCCCGCAACCACTGACTTTTGTTCGTATTACAAAATAAATCCCAAGCGAACCACTTATTTATATTCATAAAACAAATTACATTATGCTTCCCCACGGTAAGACCTGAGAATATTCATAAGTTCCATTTCCGTCAGAATCTACCTCTAACAATACGTTTGTACTATCAAGCACGGTCAATTTTGCGCTCTTGTTGTTTGCCCCAGTGAAGATCAATATGCCCGAATAAGGGTAGTACGAGCCTAGATAATCAGAAATAAACGGTTGAACTGTTACAATATCTACGTATCCGTAGTTAGGATGATAGAAACGACCGCTAATAGAGGCACTAACGGTAGAGCTATTGATCTGTTCCTGGTGAATTGTGTAATGATCGACCCAGCTGACCTTACCAGTAATATCATCTTTCACGTAATAAGTCATCGTTGTGTCGTATGTAATTGGAAATCCTGTTGAATCGAAAGTTACACTTTCCGTATAACTAAATGCAAGAATGGACAGTGGTTGACCTTCTAATACATAAGTAATGCCAGATGAACTAATGGTGTAAGTCTGAAGACGGAAATATTGGTCAGAATATCCGGAAATACTAACAGTCCCATTAATATAAGAATCCAGGTAGAAGTGGAAATTGTTATACGTAAGGCTTCCGGAAAAATTATAAGTGACTTCATCGATTGTAATGTTATAGGAAAGGGATCCTATTCCGTATGGGTCAGGAAACGAACCTGTTTCCGAAAATAGAGGTCTGGGAGAGGAATAACTTGGCGCAACTGAGTTCAGAACTGGTAACGATGTGATCACGGTCCGGATAGAACTGGCAATATTCGTTGTGAGAGGGATAGGGGAACCGGAGAAATCGATTTTTCGCGTTTCAGCAGACAGAGGGACTATTGCGCTAGTCGTCCCCATATCGGCTCCTGATAACGCGGAACTTACGATCTCCACCGCGTTCTGATTGGATATTTCCGCCGGCGCCTGGATCCCGGTATAAGGGGAACTGCCTCCGCTTCCTCCCACTACGCTGCCACCTCCTCCTCCACCGCAGGCAACAAGAACTGAACAAATGACAACGGCAAGAAGACCGCATCGCGTGTGTCGCATAATGGTTACCTCCGAGGGCAAATATTCAATCCAACATTCTCAGAACAACCCGCTGATGGACTTGCACAGCCCTTTCTGAATCTCCGGGAGAGCCTCCTCGAACTTCAGGTTCACCTGGTTGGCCGACGTGCCGATCCGGGTACGGTACCGTTTCCAGTTGACTGTTTCCGCGACATGCTGCTGGATCGTGGTCTGTGTCCCCTGGGAGAGGTTGCTTCCCATCACCTGGGAAACCGGCGCAGCGGAGCGCTCCGATATCTGCACGTCCGTGATCATGGCGTAATACACGTCTTTCACGAGGGCGCCCGATACGGTTTCGACGATTCCGCCGATGATCCCTCCCGCGGCCATGCTGCCCCAGCTCTCCCCGGTGGCGGCTCCAATTCCGGCGCCGACCACACCGCCGAACACCGCCCCCCCGTATCCCCCGGCCATGACTGACCGAAGCGCGGATGGATCGGTTTTGCCGACGGAGAGGATGTTCGCCTGGAGCATGAAATGGGCGAGGTTCGGATCCTGGACAACCCTGTACCCCTTCCCCGCAATCGCAGCGGAGAGATCCTTGAGGATGTCGAGCGGCCGCGGGTCAAGTTCGATTATGTGATCTGGGCTAACGCCGCCAAGGAAGAGCTGCAGTTCTTCGTCGATTACCTCAGGAATCCCAAGCGATTCGCCGCCTTGGGCCTCAAACCGCCCAAGGGCGTGCTGCTCTACGGGCCCCCCGGCACCGGCAAGACCATGCTGGCTCGTGCGATTGCGGGTGAATCCGACGTGGCGTTCCTCACTGCTTCCGCGAGCAGCTTTGTGACAATCTGGCAAGGTAGCGGGCCGCAGAATGTCCGCGACCTGTTTGT
>JBBTCR010000218.1:0-3040 GCA_038043105.1 Bacteroidota bacterium | reverse complement strand
CCAACACTTTGAAGGATCTGACTGCGAAATCCTCTGGCCGTCTGTAGAGGCGTAGTTTAGCTGTTCTTTCGCCCTTCGTACTGGGTCAAATGACCGGTTCTTCTATTGGCTTGATCCCTTCTCCACCTTTCTATGACCACGTTCGAACAGTTTAAGAGACTGAGCGGGCATGGCAATGTCATCCCCGTCCATGAAACGCTGCTCGCAGATGCCGAGACACCCGTTTCCGTCTATCTGAAGATCAAAGACGAAAGCCCGTACTCATTTCTGCTCGAGAGTGTCGAAGGAGGGGAGAAGCTCGGGCGATATTCCTTCTTGGGTTACAACCCGTTCATGAG
Organism: Bacteroidota bacterium; assembly: GCA_038043105.1. Classification (GTDB taxonomy): domain Bacteria; phylum Bacteroidota; class Ignavibacteria; order UBA10030; family UBA10030; genus VGWB01. The sequence continues at coordinate 2,702 of JBBTCR010000218.1, read as the reverse complement.
ATTTACCATCTCCGAAGCGCAGTTTGAGATTACTCCTCTTCACAATGATGTCGTCGTGCTGCCGAGCTTGGTCTCGGCGACGGATCATCCTCTCGACGCCCTCAAGAAAATTTTTGCCCACATCAAGACCGTGCGTGCGGATGGGCTGCCTCGGCTCACTGGAGGCGCTGTTGGGTACTTCGGCTATGAGTCAGTTGGATTGATCGAGAATGTGCCTTCTGTGGAATACGATGAGCTCAAGGTTCCGGATGTGTTTTTGTTGTTCTACGATGTCGTGCTCGTGTTCGACAATATCAAGCATCAACTTTTTCTTGTCTCGAACGGTTACGTTCCTGAAAATGCCAGTGACGAGGAGCTGCGGAGAGAATACGACAAAGCCGTCGAAGAGATTCTTCGCCTGAAGCAGATTCTCAAGAAAACCGTCAGCACGGATTTGGGCCAAGCGATAACCGATGGGGCCATTTCTTTCGGCTTTCCCAAAGAGGAGTTCAAGAACGCGGTGGAGCGCTCACGCGAGTACATCATTGAGGGGGACATTTTTCAGGTAGTGTTGTCTCAACGGTTGAAGCAACAAGCCCGCGTGGCACCCTTCGATCTTTATCGCACGCTGCGTCTTATCAACCCTTCGCCGTATATGTACTTCTTGAACTTTGACAACTTCTCGATCATCGGCTCGTCGCCGGAAATGCTTGTTCGCGTTGACCGAGGAACCGTCGAAACGCGTCCCATTGCTGGGACGCGGAGGCGAGGTGCCGATCGCGAGGAAGACGAAAAGCTCGAGCGAGAACTCCTTGCCGACCCCAAAGAGCGTGCCGAACACCTGATGCTCGTTGACCTTGGCAGGAACGATGTGGGTCGAATCAGTGATTTTGGGACGGTCAAGGTTGAGGAGTTCATGGTCATCGAAAAGTACTCCCACGTCATGCACATCGTTTCAGAAATCCGTGGACAGCTGCGGAAGGGTTTCTCCCAACTGGACGCGTTGTTTTCGTGCTTTCCCGCGGGCACTCTCAGCGGTGCACCGAAGGTCCGGGCGATGGAAATCATTGCCGAACTCGAGCCAGTCAAACGATGCATCTATGGAGGTGCAATTGCCTACATTGATTTTTCAGGAAACCTTGACTCCTGTATCGCCATACGCACAATCGTGGCAAAAGACGACACGCTGTACTTTCAGGCAGGCGCAGGAATTGTCTACGACTCGAAGCCCGAGCGGGAATATGAAGAAACGCTTGAGAAGCTGCGGGCAAATCTGAAAGCTCTCGAGATGCTGTGTCCCGACTATCAGAAGTCTTAGCACATCGAAAGGATTGCTATTTCCATGATCCTGGTGATCGACAACTACGATTCGTTCACGTACAATCTCGTCCAATACCTCGGCGAGTTGGGTGTCGAGCAGATCGTCGTTCGGAATGACCAAGTTACGATCGACGAGATTAAGGAAATGCACCCCGACAAGATCGTGATCTCGCCCGGACCGTGCACGCCGTCAGAAGCTGGGATCTGTCTCGACGTGATACGTGAATTTCACAAGGGCGTTCCCATCCTAGGGGTATGCTTGGGGCATCAAGCAATTGGTGAAGCTCTTGGAGGAAGAGTTGTGAAGGCCGCCGAAATTATCCACGGCAAGACGTCCGACATCTTTCATCGAGGCGAGGGGGTCTTCGAGAACATTCCGTCTCCCTTCGCTGCTACCCGGTATCATTCGCTCATCGTGGAAAGGCAAACGCTTCCATTCTGTCTTGAAGTGACGGCGTGGACCAAAGACGAAGTAATTATGGGGTTGCGCCACAAGGAGTATCCGACGTGCGGGGTTCAATTCCATCCGGAATCCGTTGCGACTGAATACGGGAAGCACTTACTCAAGAATTTCCTCGCGATCCGATAAACCTTATTTCATACATCTCATCAGCATTAATCGAGATCGATCATATGAACAATTCCGAACAACCTTCTGGGCATGATCTAAAACAAGACACGCAGCTTCAGGCTCTCATTGGGGCTCAGAATGACGTCTGGCGCATCTTCCGTGTGATGGCCGAATTCGTCGATGGATTTACGTTGCTCTCAAAGCAACACAACCTTGTTTCGATTTTTGGCTCGGCACGAACAGAGCCTGGCACAAAATATTACGAGCTCGGTGTGCAGGTCGCGCGCGAGCTCGTCAAGCGCGGTTTCAACATCCTCACCGGAGCCGGGCCGGGCATCATGGAAGCAGCGAACAAAGGGGCACAAGAAGAACGGGGTGCCTCAGTCGGTGTGAACATCGAGCTCCCCTTCGAGCAAGAGGCCAATCGCTATGTCGATAGACATCGCCTTGGTACCTTCAGGCACTTCTTCGTCCGCAAAGTGATGTTCGTGAAATATGCTCACGGGTTTGTCGTTCTGCCGGGAGGCTTTGGGACCCTGGATGAGTTTTTTGAAGCCGTCACATTGATTCAAACGCAAAAAACGAAAGCGTTTCCCATCATTCTCATCGGCTCGGAGTACTGGAACGGGCTGATTGCATGGCTACGAGAGGTTGCCTTACGCGACGGCAATCTTTCTCCCATGGATTTGGAGCTTTTCCGGGTCACCGATGACCCTGCGAAAGCCGCTGAAATCATTGCAGACTTCTACAAGGAGCAAGAGATCGTGACGAATTTCTGACGCTATTCTCCTTGCTTCTTGCCGGCTGAATTGGTATATTTGTGTGCCTCGTT
>JBBTCR010000217.1:0-6599 GCA_038043105.1 Bacteroidota bacterium | reverse complement strand
CAATCCGAAGGATGTCGCTGACAATATGAAGAAGCAGGGGGGATTCATTCCGGGCATTCGTCCGGGAACGCATACGTCGGAGTTCGTTGACAACATTTTGACCAAGATCACGCTTCCCGGGTCGATCTTCCTGGCGATCGTCGCCATCCTTCCGACGTTGATGATCAAGATGGGCGTGACGCCCGGGTTCGCCTCCTTCTTTGGCGGCACGAGTCTGCTGATCGTCGTCGGTGTCGCGCTGGACACGCTCCAGCAGGTGGAATCGCATTTGTTGATGCGTCACTACGACGGGTTTATGAAGAGCGGCAAGCTTCGAGGGAGACGGGGATAGGTGATCGCGTTCGATGCTGCGTATCAAGTCCAAACGAGAGATTGAGTTCATCCGCGAAAGCTCAAAAATCGTCGCTGATGTGCTCAAGATCGTCGGAGCCCACGTTAAGCCGGGAGTTGCAACCATCGTCCTCGATCGTCTCGCAGAGGACTACATTCGATCCATGGGGGCTGTGCCGGCATTCAAGGGGTACGGTCACGCGAAATCGAATCCGTACCCTGCAACGCTGTGCACCTCGATCGATGATGAGGTCGTGCACGGCATACCGACCAATCGAGTTCTCCGCGACGGAGAGATCCTCTCGATTGATGTTGGGGTGAAGAAGGAAGGCTATTACGGAGATGGAGCATACACGTTCGCAGTTGGCGAAGTCTCCGAAGAGAAGCAACGGCTCTTGAAGGCGACGGAAGAATCCTTGTACAAAGGCATTGAACAAGCGGTTGCGGGAAATCGGGTGCACGATATCTCGCATGCGGTTCAAGAGCATGTGGAGGCAAGAGGCTTTTCGGTTGTAAGGGATCTCGTGGGGCACGGCGTCGGAGCTGAGCTGCACGAAGAACCTGCGGTGCCCAACTTCGGCAAGCCGGGAACAGGGATGAAATTGCAGAATGGGATGACCCTCGCCATTGAGCCAATGGTGAACGCAGGAACGTGGAAAATACGTATTGCGCCAGATGCCTGGACCGTGCTGACGCAGGATGGAAAACCTTCGGCGCACTTTGAACATACGATCGCGATTATCAACGGAAAACCTGAGATCCTGACGCAATAGCATTTCACTATGGCAAAGCAAGGCCCGATCAAAGTCGATGGTGTGATTACCGATACGTTGCCGAACGCAACGTTCAAGGTAAAACTTGATAACGGGCACGAGATCCTAGCACATATCTCCGGCAAGATGCGGATGCACTTCATCAAGATTCTTGTTGGAGATCGGGTCACGGTGGAAATGTCACCGTACGACTTGACGAAAGGCAGGATCACGTACCGGTATAAATAATTCGGAATGGAGCAGACCAATGAAAGTCCGATCATCAGTAAAGAGGTTGTGCGACAACTGCAAGATCATTCGTCGCAAAGGGGTCGTTCGCGTCATCTGCAAGAACCCCAAGCACAAGCAGCGGCAAGGATAACGGAGCCAAATTCGAAATGCGAAATTCGAATTTCTCCGCCAACGGCGGACCCGCCAGACTGCGCAGCGGGCTGGTGCGCCTCCCCAAAGGGGTCCTTCGGACTGGCGCAGAAATTCGAAACAAGTTCAAAGCACGAGACATCCGAAAATGGGCGCACGATCAGACGAAATTTGGGATTTGAGTTTTGATATTGTTTATGGTTTCGTGCTTCGAATTTCAATATTTACTCAACAAGGAGAACCTATTACGTGGCACGTATAGCCGGAGTTGATCTACCAAAGAACAAGCGCGCGGAAATTGGCCTGACGTACATCTACGGCATTGGCCGCAGCTCTGCGAAGGAGATTTTGACAAAAGCTGGAGTGGATTTCAGCAAGCGCGTTGCCGAGTTGAACGATGAGGAAGTTGCCTCGATCCGCTCCATTATCCAGAGCGACTTCAAGGTCGAAGGCGCGCTCCGCAGTGAAGTCCAGATGAACGTCAAGCGGTTGATGGATATCGGGAGCTATCGCGGCTTGCGCCACCGCAAAGGATTGACGGTCCGGGGTCAAAGGACTCGAACGAACGCTCGCACCAGGAAGGGTAAGCGCAAGACCGTAGCCGGAAAGAAGAGAGCCATAGAGAAGAAGTAATCACACTGTTTCGTAAGGAGAACTCGCTTGGGTAAGCAAGTAGCCGGAGCGCCGGTCACAAAGAAAAAGAAGAAAGTCCACGTTGATACGAACGGCAAGGCGTTCATCAAAGCCACGTTCAACAACGTGCTTGTGACGTTGACGGACACGTATGGCAATGTGATTGCCTGGTCGTCTGCCGGGAGGAACGGTTTCAAGGGGTCGCGCAAGAATACCCCGTTTGCGGCGCAGATCTCTGCGGAGGCGGCTGCCAAAGAGGCGTACGGTCTCGGACTCCGCCGCGTCGAAGTCTTCATCAAAGGACCCGGCGCCGGACGCGAGGCCGCTGTTCGCTCATTGCAGACAACAGGGCTGGAGATCACGATGATCCGCGACATCACGCCCATTCCCCATAACGGGTGCCGACCGCCGAAACGCAGAAGAGTCTAGAAGATTGTCGATTTGCGATTGCCAATTGTCGATTTCTCATTTCGTCGTGTGGCCAATCGCAAATCGGAAATCTCAGCCGAAGGCTGGTGCGCCTCCCCAAAGGGGTCCTTCGGACTGGCGCAGAAAATCAAAAATATCTAAGGAGAACCATGGCACGATACGTTGATGCCAGCTGCAAGCTGTGCCGAAGAGAACGACAGAAGCTGTTTCTGAAGGGGACCAAATGCTACACAGAGAAGTGCCCGATTGAGAAGCGAAGCTACCCTCCCGGACAGCATGGACAGAGCCGCCGCCAGAAGATCTCGGAATACGGCGTGCAGTTGAGGGAAAAGCAGAAGGTGAAACGCTCCTATGGTCTGATGGAGGCGCAGTTCCGAAATTACTTCGAGCGAGCGTTGAAACAAACTGGCCGCACGGCCGAGACGCTGGTAAAAACGCTCGAGCGCCGGTTCGACAATGTCGTCTACCGAATGGGCCTGGCCCCGTCGAGAAAGTCCGCACGCCAGCTTATTCTTCATCGCCATTTCTTTATCAACAATAAGATCGTCGATATTCCCTCCTACCTCCTGAACCCCGGAGACGTCATTCAGGTTCGAGAGAAGAGCAAGAAGTTGGAGCTGATTCACTCCTCCATGAAGCGGGTGAAAGATACGGCGATGTTACCGTGGCTCAGCCTGGACAAGGCGGCGATGACCGGGACGTTCTTGCAGGTTCCCGAGCGAGCCGACGTACCGTTGAACGCAAACGAGCAGTTGATCGTCGAGCTGTATTCGAAGTAAGAGAGTTCTTGTTTCTTGACAATTTCATCATGACCCTCGGTCCTTCTTTCTGAGAAGAGTCTAGAGGTCCAAGCACCTCGCCCCGAGCGAGAGGAAAGAGTCCTATGAGCAATGCATTAGTTCAAATGCCTGAGAAGATCGAACTCGATGAGAGTTCTTATACCTCCACGTTCGGACGGTTCACCGTCCAGCCGCTGGAGAAGGGCTTCGGTGTCACCATCGGCAATTCGTTCCGTCGCGTTCTCCTCTCTTCACTACCGGGAACAGCGATCACCGCGATACGGATCGATGGAATCCACCACGAGTTCTCCACTATTAAGGGTGTGGTGGAGGATGTTGCTGATTTCATACTGAACTTGAAACAGATCCGCATCAAACCCATCAACAAAAAGCTGGCGAAGCTCACCGTCTCCCTCAAAGGGCCCGGCGAGTTCACTGCTGCGGACATTCAAAATGCGTCGCCCGAAATCGAAGTCTTGAATCCCGACTTGCACATCGCGACGCTCAACAAGGATGCAAGCTTCGATCTCGAACTTCGTCTCGGCCGCGCCAAAGGGTATGTGTCAGCGGAGGAGAACAAGACTCCCGACCAGCCGCTGGGGATGATCGCGATTGATTCGATTTTCACACCGATCAAGAATGTTCGGTACTTCGTCGAGCCGACGCGCGTTGGCGGCCAAACGGACTTTGAAAAGTTGATCCTCGAGATCGAGACGGATGGCTCGATTACACCGCAGGAGGGGCTCACGCATGCCGGCAAAATCCTGCGCGACCACATCCAGTTGTTCATCAATTTCGATATGGAGCCGGAGACCGAGAAGATCGAGACGGAGGAGGAGACAAAGCAAGCTCAAACCCGGAAGACCTTGCGGATGTCGGTCGATGAACTGGAACTTTCTGTTCGGTCGCACAACTGTCTCCGTTCGGCCAACATTAAGACGATTGCCGACTTGGTGAGAAAGGACGAGGGTGAGCTGTTGAAGTTCAGGAACTTCGGCCGCAAGTCGCTCGCTGAGCTCTCCGCGATCGTCGAGGAGCTGGGATTGAGCTTTGGTATGGACGTCGACAAATACTTGAAGGACGGAAACGAGTAAGGGAATTGACGATCGGGTGATCGAGTCATTGAGTGATTGTGTGAAATGGTTCGATGACCAGATGACTCTCAGCCAGAGGCTGACCAGCCCGCCTGAACGACCAGCCCGATAGACTCGGTCTGGCGGGCGAAGTCGGGCAGGCCCGCCGGGCGTTTGCCGCTCTTCGGCATCCCGCCTGTGTGATATCCTTAGAGCGGGACTGGCGGGTGCGCCTATGGCGCAAATGAATCAATTTCCACAGTTCGATAAGGGACTTCTACCATGCGTCATCTGAAATCAGGTCGAAAACTAGGGCGAACACGGAGTCACCGGAAGGCAACACTCTCTGCGTTGAGTGTCTCGCTGATTCAGCACAAGAAGATTCGCACGACGACGGCGAAGGCCAAGGAGGCGCGAACTGTGGTGGAAAAGCTGATCACACGCGCAAAGCGAGCAGTTCAAAAGGAGGTTGATGGCAAGGCGAAGGATGTCCATGCCCGGCGTGAGGTGTTTGCCTTCCTGCGAGACCGAACTGCCGTGACGACGTTATTCAACGATATTGCCCCCAAAGTTGCCAACCGTCCCGGCGGATACACCCGCGTGGTCAAGTTAGGCCAGCGGCGTGGTGATGGGGCTGAAGTCGCTGTCCTAGAGCTCGTGGATTACAATGTTGGCCAGGAGAAAGCTGCAGCGAAGGCAAAGGCAAAAGGTGCATCGGCGCCCCGGAAGAGGACGACGAAGAAGGGAAAGACTCAGGCCGCCGCGGAAGCGGCAGCCCAGCCCAAAGCAGCTGCGACGGGTGCGGACCGTGCTGAAGCATCAGCCTCGGGGGCGAAAGAGACTGAGTCAAAACAGGGATAGTGTCGACTATCCTTTCTTGTTTCATTTAAGAGAGGGACGTCCCTATGCTTAAGATTGCTACTGCTGAATTTCTGCAAGGCGTGTCGGACCTCCACCAGCTTCCGAAGAACGAGCTGAGGGAAGTCTTGTACATTGGCCGTTCAAACGTTGGAAAGTCGTCCCTGTTGAACAAGATGTGCAACCGGAAAAACCTTGCGCGATCGAGCTCGACGCCGGGGAAGACGCGGGAGATCAATTACTACATCATCAACAATGCGTTCTATTTTGTTGATCTTCCGGGATACGGCTATGCGAAGGTGCCGGAGCAGATGCGTGCCGGATGGAAGCGTCTGATAGAAGATTTCCTGAAGCGCGGCCACCCGATCGCGCTTGCCATGCAATTGATCGATTCGCGGCAGGAGCCGACTCCTCTTGACCTGATGATGATGGATTGGCTCGACTATTATGAAATCCCGTACCTGCTGGTTCTGACGAAGTCGGACAAACTCCCCGTGAGCAAGCTGACCAAGCAGCTCGAAGCCTACAGGGCGCGGTTTGGCAGCCAGCTCACGGAAGGATGCTGCCGGGGGATCATTCCGTTTTCGATCGTCACCGGCGAGGGCAGGGCGGAGCTTCTCAAGCTGATTGAAAACCACCTCAACCACGCGCCGAAACAAAAGAAGGAAGCTGTCTAGCGATTCTTCCATGCAAGTGAGTTTTCCCCCAGAAGGACCTCGATCACCGTCGAGGTCTTTTTGTTTTCGGAGCCTCTAAGCTGAAGAAGTCGGGTGTTTTGGTATGGAGATCAATCCTTCTCTGATGGAGAAATGGGCGCAGTCTCGTTGGGTGAAGATTTTTCTTGACTATCTCGTGAAAGTTAGCTAGAGTTCGTCAGATTTCTCTCCCGCATCACACCGAAATGCCGCAACGGAGGCCCGTATGTTCATCCGCTGTTATCGCGTTTGCCTCTTTCCTGCTCTCCTTCTACTTTTCAGTTCAGCTGTGGCTCAGGTGATAATCAAAAAGAGAGGGTGGAGATCAAACCCAAGGCACCAGACAAAGCAAGGAGCAATGCACAGCGTCAGGCACGTACGGCTGGTGCCTCCGGCCGTTTCTACAATCCTCCGCTCTTCGTGTTGGACCCATTTTGGGAACAGATGGGGCTAACGCTTCCCAGCTCAGTCACGATCAGTGGCACAATAGATATCACAGGTCCGATCGGCGGCAACCAGCGTGCGGCTGTTGTCTATATCGACCCGTTCGGCACAGAGCACGAGATCGCTTGGAAGGGGCGTGAGCCCAGTGGCTGGGGAGGGAAAATGTATGATGGAGAGAGCCCCTATAGCGGGACGCTCGACAAGGGATCTTTTCCGAGTGTTGGA
>JBBTCR010000216.1:0-4918 GCA_038043105.1 Bacteroidota bacterium | reverse complement strand
CGCATTCTGGCGGGGCGTCTTTGCGTGAAAGCACAGTTTTCGACCGTGCTTCTAGAACCGTCATTTCGCTCAATCCGCACACCAAAATCCAAGCGATTTCTCAGTCCTCAGTTCTTTTTGCGCGGTTTCTGTCTGCACCATAGGATGAGTTCTCTCGATGGGTTCGCGCAGATCATTGCTTTGCCTCCGAGCCTCACCGTTGAATGAGCCTTCTCGCTGTTCTGGGGCAATCCGAGCCATCATGCACTGAGTTTGCGCCGGATCTTCAGCAAGTAAAAAAAAGTTACCCGAGACTGGAACTTTTTGCTTAACTTTAGCGTATCAACTGACCGATAGTCATTCATTGAACAGGAGAAACCTGTGGGTATTCAAGAGCGTAAAGAAAGGGAAAAAGAGCAAAGGCGCGAAGAGATCCTCAACGCCGCCCAAAAGGTTTTTTTTGAGAAGGGGCTTCAGCTAGCGACCATGGATGAAATCGCCGAAGCTGCCGAGCTCAGCAAGGGCACCCTCTACCTTTACTACAAGAGCAAAGAAGATCTCTATCTCGCAGTTTTGGTGCAAGGGATGGAAACGCTACGCGGTATGTTTGCGAAAGCGACGTCCACCGACCAACCTACCGTCGAGCGCATCAAGAACCTCGGCACCGCCTACTCCGATTTCTTTGACAGCCACAGACACTACTTCAGGATGTTCAGCTTTTTCGAGCATCCCGAGTTCCACAAGCAGGTTTCCAGTGAGATGTTAAATGCCTGCGCCGTTGAGAATCAGAAAATCTGGAAGCTGGTTGTCGATCTGCTCGACAAGGGTATCAGGGAGGGGGTGTTGAGAACAGATCTTGACCCGGCAGAGATGGCGGTGATGCTGTGGATAAGCTTGAGCGCAATTCTGGTGCGCATCGATAACCAATGTGACGATTTTAAGAACCGATTGAATGTTGACCTCAGAGACTTGTACCGAAAATCGAGTGATCTGTTTCTCGAATCTCTGATGACGCAGGAAGCCAAGCAGAAATTCGGGCTTGCCGTGTTTGGACGATAGGCAAGTTCGCTCAAGAGAATGGACAAACAGAAGACTTATGTCGGGCAACGTTTCCCAACGCACATGATGATTGGAACTTTAGTCAGCAGACTTTTCACCCGGATAAGAACTCTACCAGAGGAAAACCATGGCTGAATCGCTTCGCAGAAAAACCTTTTCGCTCTTCGTGATTTCCGTTATCGCACTTCATTCACTAATCGCTCAGACTTCCGAGCCGAAGAAATATTCACTCGAACAAGCTGTGAAGGTTGCACTCCAGCAGAATCCTGACCTCATCTCCGCTCGCCTTGAAGTTGAACGAGCTGATGCTCGAGTGATGGAGGCGTGGGGAACTGCGCTCCCCTCGCTTGACCTTACCGCACAGTACAGCCGAGCCATAAAGAAACCGGTGTTCTTCCTGCCGAATTTCTTTCAAGACAAGCCAGATGAGATTATAGCCATCGAGGTTGGCTCCAGGCATTCTATGAACATGTCGGTCACCGCGCGCCAGATCCTGTTCAACACTGCGGTCATAACCGGTGTTGGAGCGGCAAAAATCTATTCCGGCGCGGCACGCGAGCTCTTTCGCGCAAAACAGGTTGAAACGGTGACAAAAGTCCGTAAGGCATTCTATAGCGTCCTCCTTGCCGGTGAAGTCAGGAGCATGATGCGCGCAACGCTCAAGAACGCGCAGGAAAACTTGCGCAACGTTCAACTGCTGAGCAAGCAAGGGCTTGTCTCTGAGTACGATGAGCTCCGCGCCAGCGTCGGCGTCGAGAACCTCCAGCCGGTGGTCATTCAGGCAGAGAATAACTATGCCTTGGCCTTGGACGGTCTTCGCGCGGTGATGGGCTTGGAAGTCACTGAGCATTTCGATATCGACGGGATGCTGAAGTTTGAGCCGATCGACGAGGGGCTCTTCACCACTGCAACCGATGCTGTGCTTGAGGCCAATCCCAATCTCCACGCGATGCGAATGCACGTGGATGTGAACAAGGCCATGGTGAACATCCAGCGGTCAGGCTACTTCCCAACGCTGGCAGCGTTCGGCAACTACCAATACCAGCTGGCCAAAAACACGCTGAACATCTCAACCAATGACTTCATCGGAAGCTCAACCGTTGGGTTGAGCTTGTCGCTCAATCTGTTCGAGGGGCTGCAAACCAGTGCCCGCGTGGAGCAAGCGCAACTGGAAATGCGTAAGTCACAAGAGCAATTGGCCGGACTTGAAACGAATGTCCGCACTGCAGTTCACTCTATCATCTTGCAGATGCAGCAGGCGCGCAAACGCGTCGAGGCTCAGACGAAGACTGTAGAGCAGGCCGAGAAGGGGTACAGGATCGCCACCACACGGTTTACGAGCGGCTCTGGGACACAGCTTGAGGTGAACGATGCACAGCTCGCCCTGACGCAGGCGCAGGTGAACCGCATTCAGGCAGTTTACGATTATCTCGTCGCCTCTGCAGATTTTGACCAACTCCTGGGGCGTCTACCAACGTACGCCATTGAAAGTGAAGCAAAGTAAATCAAAGTAAATTATAGACAGAAGGAACACATCAATGAATAACTTATCACGGATAGTTGTAGCAGTTGTAGTGTTCTTCACCGGTATGCTTCTCTCGTCGTGCCGCAGATCTGATACAGAAAGCAACGCTCAGAAAGTTCAGCCAGTCAATATTCAAATTGAAACCCTCAAGCCGACGCGCCTGGTGGATGGCATCCAAGTGGCTGGAACGGTAAAAGCCTACGAAGAAGTCAACATGAGTCCTGAGGAGGGTGGTGTAGTCAGGGAATGGGTCGCGAAAAAGGGGCAGCACGTCAAGAAAGGCAACCTAGTTGTGACCCTCAAGGATGAAGTGATTAAGGCCAGCTGCGATGCCGCGGTCGCTCAATACAAGATGGCGGAGCTGACGCTTGAGAAACAGCAAAAGGTGTTCGATCAGCAAGGCATCAGCGAGCTCCAGTACAAGAACCTCGAGTACGGTCGCGACGCCGCGAAGGCAAATGCTGAGTTGATGAAAGCCCGTTGGGAGCGGACGCAGCTTCGTAGTCCCATAAACGGAGTCGTGGACAACACGATTCCGAACGAAGGCGAGTTCGCGCCGTCAGGCGTTCCAATTGCACGGATTGTCAACACGTCGACGATAAAAGTTCAGGCGGAAGTACCTGAGCTCTCCTCGGGAGGCGTTGCAGTTGGCATGCCGTCAGTTGTCACCTTCGATGCGGTTCCCGGGGACACCCTGAGGGGCCGCGTAACATTCGTTGGTTCCACTGTCTCCGCTGCCAACCGTGCGTTGCTGGTGGAAATCGTTCTGCCCAACCCCTTCCGAAAGCTCAAACCGGAAATGGTGGCAAAGGTGAACCTGCTCCGCGCGACCAAATCGAACGCATTGCTTGTCAGCGAGAACATTGTCCAGCTTGTTGACCGTGACCGCACGATTGTCTATGTGGAAAATGGCGGGAAGGCTGAAGAACGAAGGCTGAAGCTCGGCGGCCGCCAGGGCAATATGGTGGAAGTCCTCGAGGGACTGAATCCCGGCGATCATCTCATCGTTGTCGGTTATCAGAAACTCGTCAACGGCACACCGGTCACCGTCGCGCACTAACGGAGAAACGACCATGAACATTTGGAGTATAGCAGTTAATAACAAAGTTGCGGTGTACATCCTGATGGTGTTGATCCTCGTCTTTGGCTGGACCTCCTACAACGGACTTCCACGCGAGGCGGCTCCTGAGGTCATCATTCCTTGGGTCATCGTTGCAACACCCTACGTCGGAGTGTCGCCAGTCGATATTGAAGGTTTGATAACCCAGCCACTGGAGCGCGCGCTCAAAGGATTGAAGGACGTCAAGCAAATCACCTCCGTGTCGAAGGAAGGTCTTTCAACCATTCGGGTGGAGTTCAACACCGGCGTTGACATCGACGAAGCGCTGCGCCGAGTCCGCGACAAAGTAAACTCCACGCGTCCACAACTTCCGAACGACATCCTTGATCCAGTCGTCTCCGAAATTAACATCAGCGAATTTCCGATCATGTTCGTCAACGTCGGTGGCGACGTTGGACTGGCAAGATTGAAAAAGATCTCCGAAGACCTACGCGACAGGATAGAAGCAATACCGGGTGTTCTTCGCGCAGACATTTCTGGCGGGTTGGAGCCGGAAGTTCAGGTCAATGTTGACGTCTACAGGATGAATGCCTATCAGGTTAGCTTTGATGACGTGGCCAACGCAATTCGAGGAGAGAATCTTTCCATCCCTGGCGGCTCCATCGATACCAAGGAAAAAAGTCTCACGATCCGCGTCCCTGGCGAATTCAAGGAGGTGAAACCGCTTCAAGACATCGTGCTGAAGATTCAAAATGGCAAGCCGATCTACTTGCGCGATGTCGCCACAGTGAGCTATTCGTTTGAGGATCGGCAGACCTATGCCCGCCTGAACAAGACGGAAGTCGTTTCACTTGCCGTCCGAAAACGCGCTGGCGAGAACCTCCTCCGCATTGCCGATGAAGTGAAGCGAATTGTGAAGGAGGAGCAGGAGCGGTTGCCGCAAGGTATCAAACTCGATGTCTCCAACGACCAGTCGAGGTTCGTCACGCGGATGGTGAAAGAATTAGAGAACAGCATTCTGACTGGTATGTTCTTGGTTGTGATGTCGCTGTTCATGTTCTTCGGGTTCAAGAATTCTTTGCTCATTTCCACGGCAATTCCGCTTTCAATGTTCGTCGGATTTGTGGTTCTTTCCGCGCTCGGCATTACGTTGAATATGGTTGTCTTGTTTTCACTGGTCCTCGTGCTTGGCATTCTGGTGGACGACGCTATCATCGTGGTAGAGAACACTTATCGCCATCAGCAGGAGTATGGCGAACATCCGGTTCAGGCGGCAAAAGCTGCAGCAGGAGAAG
>JBBTCR010000215.1:0-7284 GCA_038043105.1 Bacteroidota bacterium | reverse complement strand
GTGATACTTCGCCAGCATCTGTGCGTGCGAAAGAACTTTGGCAGTCAACATGCCGTAGTCGATCGCCACACCAATCTTCGAATACGACTGGGGCACCAGCTCTATCCTTTCAGGCATTACCGGCGCCGGCTTCTTCCAGAACAGCCACGATTTGGGCAAGGAGATGTAAACGAGCAGCAGTCCGCAGCAAATTGCAAAAGGAACGATTGTTATCCACAACCAGATGGCGCTTGACCCAGCTCCTTGAATCCACTCCGAAATCTGATTCACCAGCAAGCTGGTATTCAAGCCAATGATGACCGCGGCAGCAACCCATGCCAGTATCTTGACCCACCATCTGTTGGCAAAGCTTCCCATGAGCGACTTGTCGCTCGTGAATCGGATCAAAGGAATGACAGCAAATGGGAGCTGCAGGCTCAGGACGACCTGACTGAGAATCAACAGATCATAGGAGCCCTGCTCACCTTTCATGGATATCACCGTCACCGCTGGCACAATGGCAATGAGACGAGTGATGAGTCGGCGGAGAAAAGGCTGTATCCGAAGCCTCAGGAAGCCCTCCATCACGATTTGACCTGCAAGAGTGCCGGTCAGTGTTGAGCTTTGACCGGCTGCAACGAGTGCAATGCCAAACAGCGCGCCGGCAAGGGCTGTGCCCAAAAGAGGGTTAAGCAACTCGTGGGCTTGTTGAATTTCCGTCACCACAATCCCATTCTTATGAAACACTGCTGCGGCAACGATGAGGATGGCTGAGTTCACAAAGAATGCGCCGTTCAACGCAATTGCCGTGTCTGCCAGATTATACTTACACGCCATTTGCTTACTCTCCTCCGTAGATCCAACAACGCGAGTCTGCACAAGCGCGGAATGGAGATAGAGGTTGTGCGGCATCACCGTTGCCCCGAGGATGCCGATCGCCACGTACAGGCTCTCGGATGTCAGATGTGGAACCAAACCCGTTGCAACCTCGCCCCAGACTGGCTTGGCAAGGAACACCTCAATAATGAAGCAGATGCCAATCGTAAAGACGAGTATGAGGATCAATGCTTCCATCTTTCGGATGCCATATTGCTGGATCACGAGCAGCAGCATCGTATCAAAACCAGTGATGATGACGCCGTAGATGAGCGGAAGTCCGAAGAGAAGATTCAAGCCAATAGCGGTTCCCAGGACTTCCGCAAGATCGCACGCCGCGATGGCAACCTCGCACAGAACCCAGAGGACGTACGACACTGGTTTGGGATAGTTTTCCCGGCAGGCCTGGGCAAGATCGCGACCAGCGACGATGCCCATGCGAGCGGAGAGAGTCTGCAGCAGCACGGCCATCAGATTGGACATCAGCAGCACCCAGATCAGCTGATAGCCAAACCGGGCGCCGCCTTCGAGGTCTGTTGCCCAGTTGCCCGGATCCATGTAGCCGACGCTGACGAGATACGCCGGGCCGACAAATGCGAGCATCTTCTTCAGCAGACGCGCATTTTTCGGAATGACAACAGTCTGGTGAACTTCGGAGAGCGATACAGCCGGATGCTTCGAGAGCACGCTCATTCACATCTCCTCCACAAAAATGTTCTTCGCGAGCTTCGAACTGACGAATTGCTCCTTCCTTCCAACCTCGACGCGCAACGAGCCATCGAACTCAATGCGATCTTTGACTTTGATTTTCTTGTTCAAGATGATTCCCAATTTTGCCGCATATTGGAGAATCTCGGGGCTCGAATCACTGACACGCGCGACCGCGACCGTTGTGCCCGGCTCGACGTCGGCAAGAGACAAGAGGGCGGCCTCTTCGACGTCTCCTCCCGCGGTGGGAATGATGTGGCCGTGGGGATCCTTCCGGGGATGTCCCAGCGCCTCATCGAGCCGCTGCTCGAGCCGCTCGGAGGTGAAATGCTCCAGCCGCTCAGCCTCTTCGTCGATTTCATCCCAGGGATACTTCAACACCTCTGCCAGAAAAAGCTCCCAAAGGCGGTGGCGACGAATAATTCTCAACGCTCGCATTCTCCCCTCCGCCGTGAGCTCGACGCCCTTGTACGGCGTATGGGTCACGCTCCCTTCGTCGGCGAGCTTCTTGATCATTTCTGTCACAGATGGCGGAGAAATCCTCAGTCGCTCGGACAGCGAGGTCGTGGTGACTTTTCCTTCAGACTCCTGGAGCTTGTAAATGTTTTTCAGGTAGTTTTCAACCTGTTCGCTTGGCATGGCGTTTCTCTTTCAAAGCTTCAGAAATAGCTTGCGACGCTGAAATTGATCCCAATCCCCCGTTCAAGGACCTCCACCCTGTTCCAGCGCCAGTTGTACACGTAATCAAGCTTAAAGACTGTGTCTTCGACGGGCCGAAAGTTCAGACCAATGCTAAAACGTTGGATGGAATCACCGTCAAGCTCGGTGTCGAAATCATCGAACTCATACCGGCCAACCACCGTAAACCGCGACCGGGGCAAGAATCTCAGAAGACCTTTCCCGAGATGATAATTGACCTGCGCATACACGCCTTGTTGCGCTTCAGCGAACAACCCCCGAAGCGTTGGCGGAACGTCAATCGAGGCATACGCGTATTCCCCGAGTACATCGAATTGAGTCGACCTGTACTCCCAATCGATCGCGGCGATTGTCAAGTTTCTTCTGTCATCGACAACGAATTGATCTACTTTGTAGCGATTGTACGGACCGGTGTGCAGAGAGGCTCCAATTTCCAGCTCCACCATCGGACTGTAGGCCACGCGGCCGACGAAGGATGGCAGCGGGTTGTTGTCTTCCCCAAGTCCGCCACGACCCTCTGCAATGCGAGTCCCTTCACCGTTTGTCAGGACACCATCGTGGAACCCGTTCACGGCGTAGAATTCGTACGTTAGTCTTGATTCCGCCGACGGAAACAACGAGCCGTAGAATCCCAGGCCGGCTTCTGAGAGTGCTGTCGGAATGATCTGAGTGCTGACGATGGGCCGTTCGGTCAGATTGTTCAGGGGACTGTCATGCGCCAGATTGAATTTACCGACGGGCGAGAGAATGATGCCGCCGCGGAAGTTTACCGCCGGATGGATTTCAAAATCCAAGAAGGCGAACTCCAGCTTGATCTCCTCAGTTCCATGTTCAAACTCCAGCTCCGCGGCGATCCGAAGTCGTTCCGCAATCACAGAGTGAGTGAAGATATTGAAACGACGCGCTTCAAACCCGGCAGCTTCCGTTACGCCACCGGTGCGCTCGAACTTCCACAGAGCCTCCATGTATCCGCCAATGGCCGTGCGGCCAAATGAGCGGGTCACGAAGGGTTTATCATAATAGCCACCCTTCACAAAAGGCCTCTGGGAGCCGGCACCCGATGTATCTTGCGCGCCAGGTTGTTGTTGCGCTGAGAGACCGAAACCCCCGCCGATCACGAAACCAGCGACTGCAAAACCCGTTCGGAGAGATGCGTTCATACTCAGATCTTTATGATTAACTGTTGGCCGGCAACCTGGATTTCGTAGCGCTCCAATGACCTTTCAGCGGGACCCCGAACAACCCTCCCGTCAAGAGTATAGGTTGATCCGTGACACGGGCATCGGAAGAAGGAGGGCTCCTTCCTCACGGTGCAGCCGAGATGAGTGCAAACTGGTGAGAGCGCGATAAACGAATGGGTATTAGTTCGCAGGATGACAATTCGATCGGACAGAGGCGGGACTTCCAATTCAATGCCATTGCCGACCTCGGCCAATTCAGCATAGTCCGGAATCGAAAGGACGATCCTTCCATCCGTTGCTTTCACGGCATAGCTCACAAGCCCAGTTGCACATCCGATTAGAGACAGGGCAAGCGGAGAACTCACCACGCCGACTGTTGCGAGCCTTTGGAAAAATTCCCTCCGCCCAATCCTCTCCATACAGTGAGTTCCTAGAGTGAAAGAAGAAATGCCAGCAGCGCTTCAGCATCTGCAGCCGACAAGGCCAGAAACCTGTTACGAGCTTCGGCAGCCTCGCCCCCGTGAAGCCTTATGGCCTCGCGCAAGTTCAACGCCCTGCCGTCATGCAAGTAGAACGCCGTACCGCCAAGATGATCGGCCACCAAGCGGAGTCCCCAGAGAGGCGTCGTTCTCCACTCCGTCCCCGTGGCCTGACCCTCAACGAAATTGTCCGCAAGCTCCAGACCCATGTCATGAAGCAGCAGGTCCGAATAGAGACGAGCCTCAACATTGCTCAAAGCAGTGATCGTCGGATGCGTCCCTGTCTTCATCGTGGGAACATGGCACGCGTGGCAGCCGAGCTGAGTAAACACTTGCTCACCGCGTTGAACTTGCGCCGTGATAGGTCCTCGCTTCGGAGGTGCAAGCGTTCGTAGGTACAACAGCACATCCTCAACCGTTGCTGTGGAAACCTCGGGATCTGCCACATCGTCGCCGAGCACGCCCGTCTGCGGATGCGGGTTCTCGTAAGGAATGAATTCAGAGGTGATGCCCATGTCCTGCTGGTATGCCGTCACCACTTGTTGAAGCAAGATCGCAACACCCGCTTTGCGTCCGAAGCGACCGAGAGAAGATCGCTGAGGTGCGCCAACCCACTCCGGTGGAATGACCATGTTGGGTCGTCCCGAAATATCGTCCCCGTTCTTGTCCAACGGATCAGCGTTGGCGAGAATCACAGAATCTGGGATTGCTTCAATGAGACCCAACCCGAAGACGATAGGACCGCTTCGAGCGGAAACCGCATTTGCATGCGCTGGCAGAGTCTCGGCTGGAACTCCGGGAATACTCCGCTCCTGCAGTTGAGGTCCACCCAAGAGCAGCATGGGATCAAAGACGGTCCCTTCAGCTCTTCCAAATCGAATGAGGTTTGTGCGCGGATGTCCCTTGCCATCACCTGAATGACAGCTTTCGCACGATGGCTGATTGAAAATGGGACCGAGACCCTCTTTAACCGAAAAGACATGCTCAAACGCCTCATCACCACGGGCGAACGCGAGTCGTTGAGCACGAGTTAAGCCAGGTAGAGGTTGGTCAAATGCCTCTCCCTCAGCAACGGGCTCGGTAAACAATGTATCACAACCGGCCAGGTGAACAGCCAAAAGAATTCCGAGCACCATAGTTCTTGCAAACATTTTCGTAAGCTGATCACACACGCGAGTCTTCCTTCTCTCACACAAAAATATGGCTTGCCGTAAAAACAATTTAGGTTAGCCTAAATATATGTCAACGCGTCGGCATTGTCAAGAGAAATCTTTCAAGCTCGGGAGGCGGTGGGTCCGACCAGATCAGCGGCGTGATATGGTTGACGAAGCCAGATGGGGGCTGGACCGGTAGGCCAAGAAGGACCGAATTGCTTATCCTTGTTTCTCATTCAACTTTCCCTATATTCGAAACCAGGTGTTGAACGACAGCAAACGTAGCGCAGGGATGTCAAGAATTCTTGTCATAGACGACGAAGCGTCGATTCGCGAGCTCATTGCCGCTGCACTTCAGATAGAAGGGTTTGAAATGCTGCAGGCTGAGGATGGCCTCAGAGGCATTGATATTGCGCGCAAGTCCTCGCCGGACCTCATCATCTGCGACATCTTGATGCCGAACCTCGACGGTTACGGAACTCTGAAAGTGCTGCGGGAGGATCCCTCAACGGCAACCATCCCGTTTGTTTTTCTCACGGGAAATATGGAACGCCGCACCATGCGTCACGGCATGGATCTCGGTGCCGACGACTTCCTCACAAAGCCCTTTACCATACCCGAGCTGCTCACCACTGTCCGCACTCGACTTGCGAAGCAGCGCATAGTTTACCAACAAGCGGAGCGCAAGCTCGACGAGCTGCGCATTAGTCTCAGCCTTTCCCTTCCCCACGAGATCCGTACGCCGCTCAGCGGAATCATTGGCTTTGCCGAGGTCTTGCGAGACGACAATACAAACCTCAAGCCGACCGAAATCAGTGAAATGGCAAGCATTATTCTGAAATCGGCGACACGTCTCGGCCACCTCATGGAGAATTTCTTGACCTACGCACAGCTGGAGTTGCTTTCAGCCGACCCGAAGAAGCGAGAATTGATCCAAAAAGAAACGACTTCGATGCTCAACCTGCACATCGAGGAGCTGGCTCAAAAGAAAGCAAAGGAATATGAACGTCCGAACGATCTTGTGCTGAAACTCGGCGGCGGTGAAGCAGCAATTTCGAATCAGAACTTGAAACGAATCGCCGAAGAACTCATCGACAACGCATTCAAGTTCTCAAAAGCCGGTGCCCCGGTGGAAGTCCGCACTCAGCAAGAGGGGCCCTACCACGTGCTGACTGTCTCCGACCAAGGTGTTGGGATGGAAGCAAAACAGACTGAGGAGATCGGCGCTTACCGGCAGTTCAACCGGGCCAAGCACGAGCAGCAGGGTTCTGGTCTGGGTCTGGCAATCGCCAAACTCCTGGCGGAACTGCAAGGTGGGACGCTATCGCTTCAAAGCGAGGTGGGCAAGGGAACAACGGTCGCGGTGAAGCTCCCGACTCCGGAGCCGAACTAACGCCGTCGCATCTACGACCATTCTCTCCAACTTCTGATCATTCACTCCTTCACCGGACTGTCTCGGCGCTCGAAGATTTCGTCCGACAATCCAACATTGACCCTGTAGTTTGAGTAAGTGACCGTGATGCTGCCGCTCCGCAACGGCCTTTGCATTTCGTTCCATTGCGGTGCTTCGGGCATATCAAGTTCGGTGCGCTTTGAGGTATCCCGAGCGGCCACTTCAAATGAAGCCTCAAGCGTTCGCGGCAGCCAATACGTGCCTGCCTCCAGCGCATAGGTAAACGCCAGCCTCAACACTCTCCCCTGATACGGAACGCTTTCCATCTTCACGATCGTCCAATTTGACGGATCAACCCAGAGCAACATCTGCCGCAACCGGGTTTTGGCCTCCTTGGCCGCGAGCTGAAGCTTAAAGAGCTTCCTCCCCTCAACACTTTCCTCGCCGAGCACAAACGCGTTGTATCGTTCACGGAGTAGGGATGGATTGACAACTATGCCTTCCCTTGGCACCATCACGAAGCTCGGCGATGTAAAGTGCACCTTGTCTGGCTTCTTGAAGTACATCGTGGCATTCATTTTCGGAACGCGAACGCGCTCCATGTTGACAGCCGCCTCGATCGTCACCTCAAAATCATGAATTCCCTCCGTCGTGCGCTCGGCATTCCGCAGAATGTCGGAAGCGCTCGGCACCTGAGCGAGGCAGCGAGCGCCGACTGCGACGTAGAGTGCGAGACCGATGGTAGTACCCCGCAGCTTCGTTCTCATGCCTTCATGTTCTCCATAAACGGCTTCCATTTCTCCTCGGGAGAAGGA
>JBBTCR010000214.1:0-18550 GCA_038043105.1 Bacteroidota bacterium | reverse complement strand
TATGCTCGAGAGCGCGTGCACCGCTCTCTTGGCGTTTTGGTTCGAGGGCTGGATGAAGATGTCAACATCTTTTGTCATTCGTTCAAAACCATGGGCTGGCAAAGCCCATGCACCGATGACGAGGAATTTGACCTTATGATCTAATAGCGATTGGAGAAGTGTCTTGATGTCCATTGCGCTTCATCAACGTGAGGCCGTCTCGCACCAGCCGATCCATAATCTCATACCGCTCGGCTGCCGTTAGCGATAGTTGGAACTCAACTTCGAAGTCAAGCTCCTTCTCCGGATCGTCCTTGTCCAGAATCAAGATGTGTGTCTTGTGTTTTCTTCGCTTTGCCATACTACACATCCAAGTTCCGCACGTACTTTGCGTTCTTCTCAATGAACTCGCGCCGTGGCTCAACCTCATCCCCCATAAGAATGGAAAATGTTCGATCGGCATCCGCCGCGTTCTCGATCGTTACCTGCAGAATTGTGCGCGTCTCGGGATTCATCGTAGTCGCCCAGAGTTGTTCAGGATTCATCTCGCCAAGACCTTTGAAGCGGGAGATTACGATTCCCTCGGTGCTTACTACCTCGCCCCCCTCGCCCAAAGCTTGCGTTGTTTCTATTTCTTCTTCCTTCTGTCCGCGCGGCGATTTCTTTTCGGCTTGCAACCGCTTGATAATTTCATCTCGCTCATCCTCGTCGAACGCGTAGCGCTCGCTTTTCCCCTTCTTGATCTTGAATAGCGGCGGCTGCGCGATATACACGTGACCCAGTTCGATCAGCTCCTTCATATAGCGAAAGAAGAGCGTCAGCAACAGCGTACGGATGTGTGAGCCGTCGACATCCGCATCGCACATGAGAATGATCTTGCCATACCGGATTTTGCCGGAGTCAAAATCCTCTCCTACGCCCGCGCCGATTGCTGTAAAAATTGCCCGAATTTCGTCGTTTTCCAGGATTCTATGCAATCGAGCCTTCTCGACGTTTAGAATCTTACCCTTGAGCGGCAGGATTGCCTGAAAGCGTCTATCGCGACCCTGCTTCGCGCTGCCGCCGGCAGAATCCCCCTCAACGAGATACAGCTCACAGTGGTTGGGGTCGCTGATTGAGCAATCGGCAAGCTTCCCTGGAAGTCCGCCGCTGTCAAGCGCGTTCTTGCGCCGCGTAAGATCTCGAGCTTTGCGCGCCGCTTCACGCCCTTCCGCGGCTCGTAAGCATTTCTCAATGATTCGTTTCGCATCCGGTGAATTCTCCTCGAGCCACGTCTGCAGCGCCGCTCCAACAACCGACTCCACGATGCTCTTGACATCGCTGTTCCCGAGCTTAGTCTTCGTTTGCCCTTCGAATTGCGGCTCGGGAACCTTCACGCTAATGACCCCCGTGAGCCCTTCTCGGAAGTCATCTCCAACGAGCTGGACGCCCCCTTCTTTAAGCAATCCGCTCTTGTACCCATGGTTGTTGATCGTCCGCGTGAGCGCCGTCCGGAAACCTACAAGATGTGTTCCCCCTTCGTGCGTGTTGATATTGTTTACGTAAGTAAAGACGTTCTCGGTGAACTGGTCGTTGTACTGAAGTGCTACCTCGACCTCAACCGTGCGCCCACTTTCGTCGTTGTCCTGACCTTTAACGTAGAACGGTTTCTTAATAATTGCCGACCGTGTCGCATCAATATATTGCACGAACTCCTTGAGCCCGCCCTCAAAGTGAAAAACCTCCTCCTCCCCCGCTTTCGATCGAAGGTCCTCGATCCGCAGTACTACCTCTGGATTCAGAAACGCTAGCTCACGTAATCGTTCCGCGATTGTCTCAAACTTGAAGGCCCTGTTTTTGAAAATCCCACCGTCCGGAATGAACGTAACCTTTGTGCCGGTCTTTCCCTTTTCAACCTTACCAATCACCTTCACCGCCGCAACAGGATCTCCCTTCTTGTACTTTTGATAAAATACTTTTCCGTCGCGATACACCTCCACTTCGAGCGTTTCACTGAGCGCGTTGACGACAGAAACGCCCACCCCATGAAGACCGCCTGAGACTTTGTACGTGTTCTTGTCAAACTTTCCACCGGCATGCAGAACCGTCATGACAACTTCCAACGCCGATCGCTTCTCCTCCTGGTGTATCTCTGTTGGTATCCCTCGCCCATCATCTTCCACCGTTGCTGAGCCGTCATCGTTTAACGTAACGGTGATGTGGCGACAGTGCCCTGCGAGGGCCTCGTCAATGGAGTTATCGACAACCTCGTAAACAAGGTGATGAAGGCCGCGCGCGCTGGTGTCGCCGATGTACATCGCTGGGCGCCGCCGAACCGCCTGCAGCCCCTTGAGTACTGTGATGTCGTCAGCCGTATATGCTCGAGGTGCGTCGTTTTCTTTGTTCGCGTCAAACTTGTGGCTCTTCGCGTTCGATCGCTCGTTGGCTTTGGAATTCTCGTTCTTCATTTTTGATTCTGTTGTTGCCTCCCCCATAACCCGTTCCTTGCCTAATGAAACTTGATGTCCAAAACGATTTCCTCTCCGAGTTCGCCGTTAATTCTCACAATAATCTCCCTTTTACGCATGTTAAGTTCATTTCTCCAGGTGCTCGATCTTACCTGTACAAAGAGCACGCCTTTTGAGATTCTCGTCGCTGTTGTCATCCGCGCGATCTGTTCACCAACAATCTCTTCCCACCGAAGCACCGCTTCATATTCCTGTAACTTCTTCTTTATGCCGAGCTTCTGGACAAGGTCGTCCAGCGTCTCACCCAGCGGCTTAACGGATGATGCTGCTCGCGTCCTCATAGACAACCGAACCTTCTTGAACAACGATTTTTCTGTTTCTCCCGCCCCAATCAAAATCCGCAGGGAATACGCCTTCCTGTGTCGCGGTAATAAACGCCTGCCCTAGAGAACGTATCAGCTCGAGTAATCGCTCTGAGCGGTGAACGTCTAGCTCGTCAAAAATGTCGTCCAGCAGCAACAGCGGGCTCTCATTGCGCCGTTTCTGCAAATAGAAGAATTCCGCCACCTTCAGTGCTACCAGAAAGGTCTTGTGTTGGCCTTGGGATGCGAACTTTCTCAGATCAAGCCCGTTTACGCCCAGTTGCAGTTCGTCCCTGTGCGGACCAACGGTTGTGCTGGCGTTTTGTAACTCTTCCTCTTGACGGCGCTCAAGCTCCTGGCGGAACTGCTCCCTCGCTGCCTCCTCGCTCGCTCGTTCATCAGTTTGTACCGAAGGTTCATACTTTACCGTCGGCACTTCTACTTTTCCCGCCAGCCTCTCGTACGCGTCCTGAACAAGCGGCTGAAACTCATCGACAAATGCTCTCCGCCGCGCAACGATTCTTGTGCCACGTTCAACGAGCCCCGTGTTCCATGGTTCAAGAAGCTCGCGACAGTCCGACCGAGCAATCTTCGCGTCGAGCAATATCTTGTTGCGCTGTTTTAGGACCCGCCGGTATTCTAGAAGATCTTCCAGATAAACTTTGCTTGATTGTGCGATAACAAAATCTATGAACTTGCGACGATCTGCAGGTGCACCGGATGTAATTGCGTTACTTTCTGGTGAGAGGACGACAACCGGAAACCGCCCAATGATGTCCGCAAATCGGTCGACCGCGGATCTGTTGATGGAAAACTCCTTCTCCTTTGTATCGGCATCGTATCGCACCCCCACAAGGTATCGTATGCCACTGTCTCCGAGAAGCTCCCCGCTGAGAGAGAGCTCCTTCTTCCCGATCTGCAGAACGATACTGTCGCTGGCTCCGAAGAAGCTCTTTGTTAAACACAAGTAAGAGATTCCCTCGAGAAGATTCGTCTTCCCTTGGCCGTTCCCGCCGATCAGCACATTCACGGAATCACTGCACTCTATAGTGGTGCGAGTGTGATTCCGAAAGTTCGAGATTTCAATGCGTCTCAGCCTCATCCGCCGTACGCTTGCTTACAAAGCGATAGCCCCGCTCCCGCCGTGCGAGATGGGGCTATCTGCTGGAACACATCAACGCTTCCTCTCCATTTATGCATTCAGCCGCATGGGCATGACCAACATGAGAAGATCCTCGTTCGCTCTCTGCTTCGCTGGTATGACAATTGCCGCCCGAACTGCGCTCCCCAGTTTGAATTCAACCTCATCCGTGTCGATGTGTGAGAGAATGTCAACCATGTAGCCGGAGTTAAATCCAATCTCAAGATCCTCGCCGGCATACTGACATGGAAGCTTTTCCTTCGCCTCTCCACCAAAATCGACATCCTCTGCCATAATTCTCATCTCATTCTTTTTGAGTGAGCAGCGAACCTGGTGTGTTGTTGAGCTCGAATATAACGCGACTCGCCGTACCGATGCCAGCATCAGCTCGCGGCTGACCGTCACGCTCTTGTCGTTGTCGAGCGGAATGACTGATTCGTAGTTTGGGTAGCTTTCCTCGATCACCCTCGAGGTAAGCGTTGTTGTCCCAAAAGTAAACTGGACATGCGTAGAGTCAATTGCAAGCGTATTCTCGCCATCTTCCACTGAGCGGCCAACTAGATTCAACGCTTTGGCCGGCACAATGATTTCTCTCTTGAGCTTTGAATGCTTTAGGCCTGTATAGTGGATGCGAACCAGTCGGTGGCCGTCCGTTGCGACTGCCCACAGCTCGTTTTCTTTAACCTGGAGCAGTACCCCTGTCATCGCTGGTCGAAGTTCATCCGTGCTGACGGAAAATGCTGTTCGATGAATAAGCTTGCGCAGCATATCTCCGTCGAGGGCAATTTTTTCCTCAGCCTTGAATTGCGGTATGGTGGGAAACTCTTCGCTTGAGTCTCCCATGATAACATACTCACCCATCTCCGTTATCATCTTGATTTTGTTCGTCGGAAGATCCGCATGAAAAACGAGTTGCACCTCTGGCAGGGCTCGGATCGTTTCCATAAGTCTTTTTGCCGGCACCGCAATGGATCCATCCTCGCTCCCCTTTACTTCCAAGCTCGTTGACATTGAAATCTCAAGATCGGTCGCAGCTAGGTGAAGCGTGCTCTTCGAAAGTTGGAAGAGCATGTTTTCCAAGATGGGAAGAGTTGATTTCGAAGGAACTACACCGCTAATCCTGCTCAACGCTTTTTGGAGTTCGTTGCTACCAACGGTGAATTTCATTCAAATCTCCTTACGAAAGGATTAATCAGACGGGTCGGTTTTTATAAAAATACCGAAATTTTTGACCATTTACAACCTTTGAGTTCTCCCTTGGTGCAGTCACTTCTCAGTGTACAATAAAGAAGAATAAGAAGAAAACAATTACAACATGTATTAAGGTGTTGATAAGAGGATATCTTTCTTCATGGAATGTGGAATGATATAATGTTCCAAAGATAATCTCTGTTTTTCAAATGCACAGATGTGTGGAGGGTATGTTAACGAAAAGGAGGGTTATCAACAGATTTGAGATGATATTTGATAATTGGGAAGACGGTCTACGTAATCAACAGGTAAGGAAGAATAATTCACGCGATTTCATCAGACATACGAACAGACAGTTCTTTAAGGAGCTAAGAATTGCTGACAGCGGGCAAAAGGAAGGAAAGGTCTTGAATCGATAGAAACCGACGAAAGCTGTTAGGAAGAGGGTGAAGGCCGACTACCTACCGCTCATCTCAATTCGCCGTCGCAGCTGATCCAGATTCTGCCTGAAACTAGAGTCGTTCTTAACGCGATCTTGAACTGTCTGGTAAGCGTGTATAACCGTGCTGTGGTCCCGACCCCCAAAATGAAGGCCTATCGTCTTTAGCGAGGAATTTGTTAGTTCCTTAGCAAGAAACATTGCCACCTGTCGCGCGTTAACGACCTCCTGTTTACGGGTTTTTGCCCGCAGCAGATCGTCTGGAATATCATAGAATTCACAAACAAGGCGCTGAATCTGATCAATATTGACAGGAGACCTGAGGTCGTTGGCAACTACTCGCAGAACATCACGAGCGAGATCGACGTTTACCTCCCTGCTGTCGAGGGAGGCCCGAGCAATCAGGCTAATCAGACATCCTTCAAGTTCACGGATATTACTCGTAACGTTCAAAGCGAGGAAATCAATGACATCAGGAGGCAACTCAAACCCATTGTCTTCGCTCTTCTTGCGGAGGATCGCAGTGCGCGTTTCAAGATCTGGAGGTTGGACGTCAGCGGTTAGACCTGACTGAAAACGCGAGATAAGGCGCTCGTCGAGACCCTTGAGTTCTTTTGGAGGAACGTCAGACGATAGGACGATCTGTTTGCCAAGCTGATATAGAGTATTAAAGGTATGGAAAAAACTGTCCTGCGTTTTCTCTTTTCCAGAGAAGAACTGGATATCATCGACAATCAACAGATCGACGCTACGGTAAAAGCGCGAAAACTCGTTCACTCGATCGCCTTGAATTGCCTCAACGAATTCGATGGTAAACTTCTCGCTCGAGACATACACGCTGCGCTTTGCCTTTCCCAAGGCAAGGGCATGGTTTCCTAGGGCATGCATCAAATGTGTTTTGCCGAGACCAGTCCCACCGTAAATCACGAGCGGGTTAAACGATGTTCCACCAGGGTTGTTGGCAACCGCGAGAGCTGCCGCGCGAGCGAGCTGGTTGCTGTCGCCTTTGATGAAGTTTTCGAATGTGTATCGCGGGTTCAGATTGCTCTGAGCCGGCAGAAAATCAACTTGACGAAATGCCGTGCGAGGTGGAAAAACACCAGAGGCCGGGGGGGAAATCGGTTGTGGCTCGTTCGGTTGGAGCGTGCCATGCGGGAGATCACCATGATGCACCGACTCAGACTGAATCTCGTCCACAGCGATTGAATAATACAGCCGTGCATGTTCGCCGAGCACGCTACTTATAGTTTCCCTAATGAGGGAATTGTAGTGCTGCTCAACCCAATCATAGAAAAACTGGCTGGGGACCTGGACGGTGAGCTCGTCACTAAGGAGCTTCTTGGGAACGATAGGTTGGAACCACGTCTTGAAACTCAAACTTGTCACCCTTTGCTGGATCATTTCCATACACTCACCCCACACGCGACAAGCGTCGGCTTCGGTCTCAATGGTATCTCGGTCAACGTCTTCAAGCGGCATAGTTATTACCTTATGGTCTACGCGAGAGAGATTAGTAAAATCTTTGCGAAAGTTGTGAACACAGAGCGCACACAGAAGCTAACAGTCTGGAAACGCTGACTTTTGACTGCTTACGACAGCTAATAGACTTATCAACATGACATGATTACGGCAACCGTCAGTAAAACAAGGGGGTGTTGCGGTTAATAATAGGGATATCAACATATAAACCGAGGAAGAAAAGAGATCAAGAAACATTGAAGAAGAAGAACTCGAGGACGCCCGAAAGATTATTCACAAGTTATAAACATCGAGGGCCGGCGTCCCAAGGGGTCATGAGTATAACACGACAATGGTCTGTACGCAAGGAAAAATTTTACAATAATTGTCCAAATCCTGTGAATGAAGACGCTGAGCACCCGAATCCCACTGCAATGTTTACACGGATCGAGCACGAGCAGCGAATGAACACCGGAAGCAATCAGTAGCGGTGGCTGCAGCGCGTAGGTTCTTGAAATTGGGGAAAAGAAATCGTACAATAAAAAGCTAAAGTCGGGAATCGCCCCAACCGGAAACATTGGAGAGCAGGAATAATGAAGAGAACGTATCAACCTCATCGTCGAAAACGCCAGAACAAGCACGGGTTCAGGGCTCGCATGGCAACGCGAAGCGGCCGCAAGGTATTAGCGAGACGGCGGGCAAAGGGTCGGCACCGGCTAACGGTTAGCGACGAAAGGTAAAAGCACAAACCGAACGGTGATGCCGTTGCGGGTAACACTCAAAAAGAGAGCTATCCTTCGGGGTTATCAAGCCTTTTCAAGCGTTCTTTCCAAGGGTAAGTCTCTCCAAACAGGCATTATCCGCTGTTACTATCTGGTTAGCGCAGGCAAAGGAACAGGTGTGCAAGCCGGATTCACCGTCAGTCGCACTATTCACCAACCGGCGGCGCGGAACCGTCTGCGTCGGCTTATGAAGGAAGCTTACCGGCTTAATAGACGCATACTGTTCGAAAGCGGAAATCAAACCACGGGCACAATTCGCCTTGTGTTCATGTGCACCCCCGGCGCCGAGGGACATTCTAAAAGACTAACATACGAGTCCGTGGAGCGCCCAATCGTTACCCTGCTCACAGAAGTGCATCGACAACTGTCCTGATCCCAAATGAAAGCCGCTCTCATATTCATCCTGCGCTGGTACCAGGCCGCACTGTCACCGATTCTTCCGTTCAATCACTGTCGGTATGTGCCGTCGTGCTCGGACTACTCCATTGAAGCAATTGAAAAGCATGGAGCTGCCAAAGGTATTCTCCTCTCGACGCGGAGAATCCTCCGATGTCACCCATTCCACAAACATAATGTCTACGATCCGGTTCCATAGCGCTTAATTCATACGAAACGTACTCTAAGGGATCCAATGGACCGTCAAGCAATTCTTGGGTACATCCTGATCTTTGTTCTTCTTGTTGCATGGTTATGGTTAAACTCGCCACGACCAGATCAACAGGAGGTCTCGAAGCCGGAAGTACACACGCAAGCGCAGCCGCACGACAGTGTTAAGCAGAAAGAGCCGGAGCAACCACGGGAGAAAGCCGCGATGGTTGAGCCGCTGGGAAAATTCTTCGCCGGCCGAGGAACGGGATCCGAGAAAGTCGTTACCATCGAGACCGATCTCTATACGGCCGAGATAACGACGCGGGGCGGTTTGGTGAAAAAGTGGGAGCTGAAAAAGTACTCAACGTGGGACGGACATCCGGTTCAGTTGGTGGATTACGAGAAAAAAGGAGATTTTAGTCTTTTATTTACAACATCAGATGGACGGCTCATCAACACTCGAGACCTCTACTTTGATTTGACACATACCGGCGGTAGACGGGTGAAGCTTGAGCGAGACGAAGAGCTCACGGTTGATCTCACCTTGCCGACGACAAGCGGTGGTCGGATTGTCAAGCGCCTTCGATTCAAGAACGGCGAGTACGGGTTCGACGCCGAACTCAAGCTTGTTCGGGTGGGTGACGTCATCGCAAACTTTGAGTATCAGCTAGTGTGGGAGAGCGGGCTTCGGTATGCGGAACACAACAGCGTTGACGAATCAGGCTTTGCCGCTGCATACGCGTACGCGGGGAAAGAACTCATAGAGATCGACGCACCGGGCGTTGATGATCATCCGCAGAAAAATCTCTCGGGAGTCGTTGATTGGGTAGCGATGCGAACGAAGTACTTCGCGCTCGCGCTGATACCGAGGGAGGGAACAAGCGAGGGGGGCTATCTTGAGGGGAGCCACCGGGTCGCACCCGACAAGGGAGCCATCGAATCATATAGCATCGCTGTAAAGATGCCGTTTAAGGGTGGGGCTGAAGAAACGGGTATCTTTAGGGTGTATTTTGGGCCGGTGGACTACGGCCTCCTGAAATCATACGGCATAGGGCTTGAGAACATCGTCAGCCTCGGATGGGCATGGCTGATCAGGCCGATCTCTGAGTACGTGATGCTGCCCCTCATGAGCGTGCTGCACTACATCATACCGAACTGGGGAGTTGTGATTATCCTTTTCTCTATCATCATCAAGATCGCCCTGCACCCGCTGACGAGAAGCAGCATGCGATCGATGAAGAAAATGCAAGCATTGCAGCCGATGATGAATGAAATACGGGAGAAGTACAAAGACGACCCCCAGAAGATGAACCAGCAGGTCTTGAATCTGTACAAAGAATACGGGGTCAATCCAGCAGGCGGATGTTTGCCAATGCTCCTTCAATTGCCGATTCTTATCGCGCTGTACAATGTTTTCCGAGCAACCATCGAGCTGCGACAAGCCAACTTCGTTTGGTGGATTACCGACCTGTCAATTCCAGACAATATATTTAGCCTTCCATTTGAGATCCCGTTTTTTGGTGTCCGAGACATTAGCGGCTTGGCGTTGCTGATGGGTATTACAACATTCATCCAGCAAAAGATGACCGTGAAAGATCCACGCCAAAAGGCGATGGTCTGGATGATGCCCGTGCTTATGACGCTCCTGTTCAACGGGTTTCCTTCGGGTCTGAATCTGTATTATTTTGTGTTTAACCTCCTCTCAATTGGTCAGCAGATGCTCATCAACCGTCAGGCTGAGCAAGAACCGCTTCGCAAGGCAGAGCCAAAGAAGAGAAAGCAGGGGGGAATATTTGGAAGGCTGGCGAAGGACCTGTCGCGGTTGAAGAAGTAAGCCGACCCCAAGAACCAGAAATCTGGAGACCCCGCTCATTTTGAGCGGGGTTTTTTGTTGCTGCGCCTGGTTTGTAAATCGGCGCGCGTTTTTGTACATTTAATTCTCACCTCAGTAAGGACGGAGGGATGCGATAGTAGTGCTCGTGCACGAATCTGATACGATTACCGCAATTGCTACGCCGATAGGTGAGGGGGGCATTTCTGTAGTCCGGGTGAGCGGCCCAGGCGCACTCTCGATCGCCCAAAAGGGCTTCAAAGGCAAAGTCGAACTTGCCGCCGTTCCATCACACACGGCTCACTTCGGTAGCCTCATTGATAACACCGGCGAAACCATCGACGACGTCGTTGCCCTTGTCTTCAGGAAACCGCACTCGTATACGGGCGAAGACGTGGTCGAACTCAGTTGCCACGGCGGGATGTTTGTCACAAGGAAGCTTCTTGAGACGATGATTGGATTTGGCGCCCGGCTAGCTCAGCCCGGTGAGTTCACAAAACGTGCCTTCCTGAATGGGAGAATGGATCTGGCGCAGGCTGAGGCTGTCGCGGACCTCATACACGCCCGATCACAAACAGCACACCGATCATCACTCTTCCAGTTGAAGGGGGGCCTTTCTGACAAAATCAACTCGATTCGGGATCAACTGATTAATGCAATTAGTCTTCTGGAGCTGGAGCTTGACTTCGCAGAAGAGGGATATGAGTTTGCCAATAAGTCGGATGTCTCATCGCACATTAAAAGCATCCTCAACCAAATCGACGAGCTTCTTTCATCATACCAAATCGGTAAACTTTACAGAGAGGGTGTCAAAGTTGTGCTTGCAGGAGCCCCTAATGTTGGAAAATCAAGCCTCCTCAACGCGCTTCTGAAGCAAAACCGGGCAATTGTCACCGACATCCCCGGAACAACTCGGGACACCATTGAAGAATCTCTGACGATAGGTGGATTACTGTTCACGGTGACGGATACGGCGGGTTTGAGGGAGGCAACCGATCCCATCGAACTGGAGGGAGTTAGGCGAGCGGAGGAGCAACTTTTTAACTCTGATCTATTGCTTTTGATGTTCGATTGTTCCCGTGATCTTACTGAGAGAGAGGTTGCTTACGCTAGGAGACTCCTGAAAGACGTAAGAGCAAACAGGAAGGCCTGCATAGAAGTCATTAACAAAATCGACCTGAGAAGGCCAGATGAGAAATTTCTGGCGGAGGCAGGAGTCCCGGCCGACGGATACCCAATCGTCAGGATTTCAGCAAGAACAGCCGAGGGGCTTGATGAACTCAAGTCGCTTCTTGTCAATACCGTGCTAACGGGTAAGCAGATATCGGAGGAGAGCAGCCCAACAATCACCAGTGCGCGACACCAGAGCGCTCTGACAAAGGCGAAAGAAAGCCTAATGCTTGCACTTCAATCGGTGACAAACAAGCAGAGCGTGGAGTTCGTGGTTGTTGACTTAAGGGCAGCTCTAGACTCGCTCGGCGCGATTGTCGGGGTGGTGACGACGGACGATATTCTCAACAACATATTCAGCCGATTCTGTATAGGAAAGTAGACAGTTTAGTGTTTCACGTGAAACAGCCGCGGTCTTAATACGATGGCCAATATCGGAGCATATTACGATGTAGTTATTTTGGGTGGCGGGCATGCCGGGATAGAGGCAACGCTCGCTGCCGCCAGGATTGGGTGCAGCGTTCTGATGGTCACGATTGACAAGAAGGCGATAGGGAGGATGTCCTGTAACCCGGCGGTTGGAGGCACCGCCAAAGGTCATCTCGTTCGGGAAATTGATGCTCTCGGTGGTGAGATGGGGAAAGTAGCGGATACGACGGGTATTCAGTTCCGCATCCTTAACAGATCCAAAGGACCAGCAGTATGGTCACCGCGATGTCAGAATGATCGTGAGTGGTACTCCAAGGAGGCTAGGCGGCGCATTGAGGGTGAGCCGGGAGTAACGGTCGTTGAAGATTCAATCGTTGACATCGAGACAGAGCAGATGAAGAACTCAAGCCGAAGACGCGTGGTTGGGATTGTGGCGAAATCCGGGGCACGGATTCACTGCAAATGTGTTGTGCTTAGCGCAGGGACATTCCTCCGAGGTCTTATGCACACCGGATTAAAGAATCGAGAGGGTGGGAGGTATGGCGAGCCAGCGGCAAAAGGCCTAACCGAAAACCTTGAAAAGCTAGGATTTGTAAGTGGGAGACTGAAAACGGGCACGCCGCCGAGGATTGACATTTCAAGTATCGACCTTAACAGGTTCGAGGAACAACATAGCGACAAGCCGCCCCAACCATTCTCCTTCTCAACCCCGCAAATCACCAACAAGCTGATTCCGATGTATCTTACCCACACGAATCAGCACACCCACACAACCCTCAGAAAAGGCTTTGATCGCTCTCCGCTGTTCACCGGAGTGATCAAGGGTGTTGGTCCCCGATACTGCCCATCGATTGAGGACAAGATTGTCAGGTTTGAAGACAAAGAGCGCCATCAGATATTCCTGGAGCCCGAGGGATATGACACGAACATTGTGTATGTCAACGGATTTTCGACGAGCCTTCCCGAAGAAATCCAGTACGAGGGGCTGAGAACGATTGAGGGGCTGGAAAAGGTAAAGATGTTGAGGCCGGGGTATGCGGTAGAGTACGACTTCTTTCCACCGCACCAAGTGAAACTGAGCCTTGAGACAAAGCTCATCGATGGGCTCTTCTTTGCGGGACAGATCAACGGTACGTCTGGCTACGAAGAGGCAGCAGCACAAGGACTCATTGCGGGCATCAACGCGGCCCGGAAGGTCCAGGGCAAGGAGCCATTTACACTTAGGAGGTCAGAAGCGTACATTGGCGTGTTAATCGACGATCTAGTAAACAAGAGCACGGACGAGCCGTACCGTATGTTCACTTCCCGCGCCGAGCACAGATTGCTGTTACGGCAGGACAATGCTGATCGGAGACTGATGGCAAGAGGTCATGCTCTTGGTCTGATCACAAACAGCATGTCGGACAGACTGAAGATGAAAGAGAATCTTGTCACCGATGGGGTGCGATTCGCGAATCAGTACTCCCTCTCACCTGAAATTGTGAATCCGTATCTGGAGAAAATTTCAAGCGAAAGAGTTGACGAGAAGGAAAAACTCGCGAAGCTGTTAAAGAGGCCAGGGG
Source organism: Bacteroidota bacterium (assembly GCA_038043105.1). Classification (GTDB taxonomy): domain Bacteria; phylum Bacteroidota; class Ignavibacteria; order UBA10030; family UBA10030; genus VGWB01. The sequence continues at coordinate 5,171 of JBBTCR010000214.1, read as the reverse complement.
TAAGCTTGGTAGAGCTGATAAACGTGGACTCCCTTCGCGCACAACCGGTCATGGAATCCATCCTGAGCCTTTCTGATGAAAAGCTTAAGAGGGAAATACTGGAGCAAATCGAGATTGAAGCAAAGTACGAGGGATACGTACAGCGGCAGGTGGAACAGATCGAGCGGTTTGATAAGTTTGAGGAGCAGCGAATTCCGATTGACTTCGATTACTCCAGGATCAAGTCCCTTTCCAACGAGGGGAGGGAGAAGCTCCATAAGGTGAAGCCCGAGTCGATTGGTCAAGCCTCGCGCATTAGCGGCGTTACACCCTCCGACATCTCTGTTCTTATGGTCTACCTGAAAACCTAGCCCGTTCCACGTGGAACGAATCGGGCAACGCATTGAAAATCAACAACTTAGAAGCGCGCCTTGGAATCCAAAGTCTGGTTCAAAACCGCCTGCAAGCAAAATGGGGTTGAGCTGACGGACGAACAACTTGAGAAGATCAAGAGCTATGCAAAACTGCTGCTCGAATGGAACAAGCAGGTGAACCTCATCTCGCGAAAAGACGAAGGGAACCTCTGGTCAAGCCATCTGCTACACTCCGTCTCCGTTCTTTTCAAGTTGAATATTCCACCAAGGGGATCTGTCCTCGATCTTGGGACGGGCGGCGGCCTCCCGGGAATCCCCTTGAAGATTCTGCTTCCCGGAATCTCACTGACTCTTCTTGACTCTACTCAAAAAAAAATCAAAGTTGTACAAAACATTCTCGAGGTACTCTCGCTGAAAAGTACCATAGCGGTGTGGGGAAGAGCGGAGGAGATTAGCAAGCAGCCCGTCCACCAGAAGCATTACGATATGATTGTTGCGCGCGGCGTAGGTTCGTTGGGGGATCTTGCACGGTGGTCGTGGCCTTTGCTGAAAGAGGGCCGCGGACAAGGGGGTGAACAACCCAAACGTCAAATTCACGCGCAGGGAGCGGACCGCATCGATGTCGAGACCCCGGCACTCATTGCATGGAAAGGCGGAGATCTCAGTCAGGAGATTAGATCTGTGGCTCACAATAAGTGCGTGCGGTCAATAAGGATTATTGATCTTACGCTCAAAGGGTCAATCCAGTTTGAACAGAGCGACAAGAAGATCGTGCTTGTGAATTTCTAGAATAACCGCACGTATGTATCAGCGAGTGGATAATGAGCGATCAGAAGAAACTATTCGATCAACTAACCCGCCTCAGCACTGAGCAGCGAAACCCGGCAAGTACGGATATTGATGCTCGCTCTGTGGAAGAAATCTTGAGGATCATCAACAGCGAGGACAAACAGGTTGCAGTAGCGATTGAGGAGGAAATCCCCCAGATTGTCGAAGCTGTGGAGTTCGTTGTGAGGTCGTTTAAGCAGGGAGGTCGACTTCTTTATGTTGGAGCTGGAACGAGCGGAAGGCTGGGGATTTTGGACGCGGTCGAGTGTCCTCCAACATATGGCACTCCGCATGAGATGGTTCAGGGGATGATTGCCGGAGGGGAAAAGGCCATGTTCAGAGCGCAGGAGGGGGCTGAGGACAAGGAAGAGAACGGTGCGCGGGACATTAGCGGGAAAAATGTAAGCAACAAAGATGTCGTATGTGGAATTGCCGCGAGCACGAGAACGCCATATGTCGTTGGTGCGGTGAAACGAGCGAAAGAGTTAGGTGCAAAAACCATTTATGTTACAACAAATCCCCGGGACAAGCTATATTCGCTGGAGTTTGCGGAACTCGCCAAAGCCATTGATGTGGCAATTTGCCCAAATGTCGGACCCGAGGTTATTATGGGGTCGACCCGAATGAAGTCGGGCACCGCCCAGAAACTTGTGCTCAATATGATTAGCACGACAGCAATGGTTCGTCTGGGGAAGGTGTACGAGAATATGATGATTGATCTGCAGATGACAAATCAAAAGCTGCGGGAGCGGGCAAAGCGTGTGGTGATGACGATTACCGGTGTAGGGTATGAAGAAGCGGCCGACTATCTCGAACGCGCAGGGAACCACGTGAAGACAGCGCTTGTGATGATCAAGGCGGGAGTCGACAAGGAAGAGGCGCAAGAGCGTCTTGAAAGAGCCGATGGATTCGTCAGAGCAGCCATTGAAGGAAGAAAATACCGCGCACTGTAAACCAACCGCCGGTAACTTATGCCCCCACCAACGATACCACCCACCGACCTCGACTTCTTTCCCCCGTTTGAGGGCTTTCCCAGAGAAGGGATTAAGTTCCTCAACCGACTGAAGCGTAACAACAACCGGTCATGGTTTGAAAAACACAAGGACGAGTACGAATCGTTCGTGAAGTTGCCGATGCAATCGTTGATCGCGGCGTTCAAACCTCATTTTGAAAAGTTCGCGCCAGAGTTCGATGTGAACCCAAAGCGCTCCATGTTTCGCGTCTATCGAGACGTACGTTTTAGCAAAGATAAGACCCCGTACAAGACGCACGTTGCGGCGCACTTCGTACTGCGCGGAAAACCAAAAGGCGTTGAAGGCTCGGGCTATTACTTGCACATCGAGCCGGGCGAAGTATTTCTAGGTGGAGGAATTTACATGCCCGACAGTGACCAGCTTAAGAAAATCCGTCGGGTAATTGCTGATCAATCAAGACGATTTCTGTTAATTGTGGAAGACAGGAAGTTCAAGAGGAGATTCGGGAAGATTGAAGGAGAAAAGCTGCAGCGGGTTCCACAAGGATATGAGCCCGACCATCCAATGGCGGAGTGGTTGAAGTACAAGCAGTTTTTCGTAGGGAGCGGGTGGCCAGAGGCGAGGTGTCACCGTCGAGCGTTTGTGAATGAGATCGCGAAGGCGTTTGAGGATGCAACACCCCTGGTTCGCTTCCTGAACCAAGCCATGAGTTAAAGCGGTTTGATCAAAAACCCCCGCTTGAGTAACCGCGCGCGCACCGCCCGAGCAATCGCGACCGCATTGTGCGTATCACTATGAATGCATAAAGTTTGAGCGTTGAGGCTCAGCCGAGTTCCGTCCACCGCGGTGACGGTCCCATCTCTCACCATTCTCAGGGCTTGTTGCGCAGCTTCTTCCGGATCCGTAATCAGGGCATCGGGAAACCTGCGTGAGCGTAAAGTTCCATCGGGTTCGTAACGTCGGTCTGCAAAGGCCTCCCCCACAACCGTAAATCCTTCCGCTCTCCAAACATCCAGCATGGTTGAGCCCGCTAAGCCCAATAAAATCAACGCATTATCAACATTCCGCACGCCCCGGGCAATTGCTGCTGCGATAGCCGGATTCTTCGCCGCGGCGTTGTAAAGGGCTCCATGTGGCTTGACATGTCGTGCTCTGCACCCGGCCTTGCTGACAAGCCGCACGAGTACACCCACTTGTTCAGATACGCAACGGACAATCTCTTCTGGAGACAGGTTCATTTCGATCCGGCCGAAGTTTGTTCGATCCGGGTAACTCGGATGTGCGCCTATTCCTACGCCATAGTTTTTGCAGAGCTCAATAACCTTTGAGATGGTAACGGTGTCACCAGCATGTCCCCCACAGGCGATGTTCGCAGATGTGATATTTCTAATCAGCTCTTCTTCTCTTCCGTCAACAAGAGCTTCGGGTCGTTCGCCAACATCTGAATTCAGATCGATTGTCGTTTGCATGGTTGACGTTCTTTTGACAAAGGCAAATTCGTTATTTCGCTTTAGGAGTCGCCTGCCCCGCGCAGCCTACTCCAGCGTCTTTGCACGCGTCTCGGGTAAAAGAAACATCAAGCCTGCGCCCGCAAGGAAAAACGCTGATGTGACAGCAAGAGCGCTTCCAATGCCAGAGCGATCAGCGAGCGCTCCCACCGTATATGGCGCAAGCGCACTAAACGCGCGACCGACGTTATAGACCAACCCCTGTGCCGTTCCTCGAACACGAGTTGGAAAAAGTTCAGAGAGCATAGCCCCGAAGACACTAAAGTAACCGTGGCCGAAGAAGCCGAGGCAAGGACCCAGAACCAACAATACCAACTCGTGGCGCGCAAGCTGACCGTAGACGGGGACCAACAAAGCTGCGCAAGCTAAAAAGAAAACAAATACAGGTCTTCGTCCAAATCGATCGGCGAAGAAACCAAATGAGGTATAGCCGAAGAAAGCGCCAATCTGCATAGGAATGATCCAGGCTGAGCTTCTCACAATACCTAGGCCAGCTCCCCCTTGTTCAATCGGCTGGGCGAGAAACGATGGCATCCATGTAAACAAGCCCCAATAGGCAAAAAGGACAGACATCGTTATGAAGGAACTAAGCAGCGTCTTTCTCAGTAGCGGAGTCCGGAAAATCGTAAGAGGTAGCATTGCCCCACCAACGACCTCGGTTTCTTTGCGCTCTCTCCAAATCTGGGGTTCCTGCACGCGCCGACGAATCCACAGCGTGAGAAATGCCGGCAGAATGCCGAGCAGAAACAACACCCGCCATCCAAGCTGAGGCAAAATCGCCGCTGCCAGCACTGCTGCGAGCATGTACCCAATTGCCCAACCCGCCTGCATCAGTCCAATCGCTTTCCCCCGATGCTCTGCAGGCCATGTCTCCGAAACGAGGACAGAACCGGCAGACCATTCACCACCCATGCCAAGTCCGACCAGTGATCTCCACAGAATGAGTTCAGCAACTGAGCCCGCGGTTGCAGTTAGCCCGGTGAAAACCGAGTAGACAAGGATAGAAAACATCAGTGAGGTTGCTCGTCCGATCTTATCAGCGAGCACTCCAAACAAGACGCCACCAAAAGCGGAAGCAATGAGTGTTACCGAGGCAAGCGCCCCAGCCTCGCCGGACGAGAGGCCAAATTCCTGCTGGATAGTTGTCAAAGCGAACGCATAGAGCATCACGTCCATGGCATCCAGCATCCAGCCCAGTTGAGCGGCGACGAGCGCCCTCCATTGCTCACGAGTGATCAGGTGGTACCAGGGGGAGGAACTCATAGGGACTCAAGCGATTGAGTTGATATCAGGTCTTCCTGTTTGCCTAAAAGCTCGACCGCGCGTTCAACCGAGATGAACTCAAATCGAACAACATCACGCGGGCGCAGTTGCCCAACGAGATGGATATCAGCGGAGACCACGCTGGCAATTTTCGGGTAGCCGCCCGTCGTTTGATGCTCAACAAACAGGATGATCGGCTCCCCATCGTGAGGCACCTGAACAGCGCCCAGCGGAACACCCTCAGT
>JBBTCR010000213.1:0-6268 GCA_038043105.1 Bacteroidota bacterium | reverse complement strand
GCTGCGAGCTGAGTCTCCCCGATCCGGTCGACCGACTTCTTCGCCGCCTGAACATAATCACCCACCCGTTTCTTTTCCACGGCGAGCTGGTTCACCGTCTCAAGCGTGTTCTTTTCATTGGTGACCGCGGTTTCGATGTACACGCGGGCAAGCTTGTACGCATCGGGAAGTCCTTCGGGGTTGGCACTATTGAGTTCCTGTAATCCCCTTGCCAATTGATGTGCCAGGCGGTTCGTCGCGTTGGTCACGATCTCTGCCGCAATTTTGATCGCCATCTCGTCGTCCGCTGTGGCGATCGTGTAAGCGCTCGCTGCACCGATGATGACGACGCGCTTCAGTTGAGTTGGATCTGCTTTGTCGACATGGTCACCTGAAGTATGATACCATTGATCAGGCCACGCGATCATCATCACGCCCGGAACCTGCACGGCCCAATCGTTGAATACTTCGTGGTCGGACGCCCCGTAGTGCGTTTCGATGCTGTAGTAGAACGGCTCATCCGCACCCGTTGGTGCTACGATGCGATGAGGCACCGGAGAGAAATTTCCTCTGTTTTGAATTCGCTCGCGATTTCCTTCCCCGACGAACCGATAGTAGTTTTCAACCACATCATTCACATAGTGGGGATTGCCGTACGTCGTGCGCATCAGGCACATGAACGCTTTGTTCCTGCTGAGCCACTCACCGACCATGTCCATGTTGATGTTGCAGAGCGTCTTCTTCATCAACTCTTTATTCGCCTTCACCCAGGGGCCTGTACCCGAGAACTCCGGCCCCCAAAGAAATCGGATCGTCCTCTTCGGTCGCGGAATGCGTCCCTCAGTGATGAGCGTCTTGAGCGTTCTCGCGACTTCCGTGATCGACGCGCAGCCTGAGATGTCATCATTGCCTCCCTGCTTGACGTACCCTTCGAAGAGATGAGCCGAAAAGATAACTTCCCCTGCATTCGGATCGCTGCCAGGGATATGACAGACAAGGTCCTGGATCTCGTACTTTCTTCGTTCGGTCACCACCTGTGCACGGACAGTAATCCTCTCCCCCGCCAGGAGACGCTTCTTCAGATACTCCCCTTCCCGCGGGGGAATCTGAAAGGCGAACTTCGCCGGCAGGTTGCGCTGCTGGTCTCCGCTGACTCGTCCCCACGGAAGCTGGAGCGGATCAAAGTACGGGCGGGGCGAGTTGAAGGAAATCACTCCAACAGCACCAGAGTCAAGACAAGCGTTCTGATGAACGCTGGAGACATTTCCTTCTGTTACCACGATCTTGCCCTTCACATCCTTTCCGGTCAGATCCTCGCGCCGGCCGAGGCCGACCCATACCAGCTGCGCTGTGACGTCCCCTGTTGCGCTCCCTGTGGCGAGCATCGCAGCCATATCGAGGTACGAGGCAAGCTTTTGGCGCGTGGGCGAGACCTCCCACAGCTCTCCTTTGACAGCGTCCCATGTCTCGCCGCCGGGGAATCGAACGATCTCTGACCCTGGAAGCCCGTACCCCTTCAGCTTCTCAAAAAAGAACTTCGTCTCATAGAACAGCGATTCGTACTCCGAAGCGGGGCGATCCTTATCATAGCCACCTGCTTCCATAATCATATGCCACGCATTCTCCCCTGAGGCTTCGCCAATGATTTCATTCATCACTGAATCGGGTAGGAAGGTCCACTGCAGCCATGGAGTGACCTGGGCGTGTGCGACGTTGCAAAGAACAAGCAGCATCATCGCATTCAAAAACAAAACTTTTCTCATCGCTTTGTTCCTTGATAATAGTGAGGGATCGATACCTCAGACCATTGAAGGCCAAATCGTACGGTTGGTAGAATGATGTAACGGGGGAAAGGCAATTTTGTCGCGGTGATCCGGATGGCCTGTCCTTCCTCTGATCCGGTGTGGGTGGAGGATTGATCTTGATGGTGAATGTCAACAAGTAGCGGTGACGAGCTCAAGGAAAACAATAAAAATCCACGACGGATGCCGGGGCTTGTCTTGGGATTGTCTGGATGAGATTCCTGAAATCCCATTGGCAGAGACATCTGTAGATTCCGGGAATCGTGCAGGATGAGATTCCCGGAATCTCACAAAGCAAGACGATTGTAGATTCCGGGAATCTATCTCGTTACACCTCCATAATCTCCTTTTCTTTGAGAGCCAGGAGGTTGTCGATCTCCTTGATGTATTTGTCGGTGAGCTTCTGTGACTCCTGTTCACCCCGTTTGCGCTCATCTTCCGAGAAGTGTTCCGCCTTTTCCGATTTTTTCAGATGCTCAATGGCGTCGCGCCGCACGTTTCGGATGGCGATCTTCCCATCCTCGCCGAACTTTTTCACCAACTTCACCAGCTCCCTCCGTCGTTCTTCATTGAGTGGCGGGATCGGAACCCTCAGAATCGTACCATCATTAACAGGATTCAGACCGAGATTTGCGTTGAGAATAGCTTTGTCGATAGGAGCCAGCATTTCTTTTTCCCACGGCTGCACCGAAATTGTGTGAACATCCGGCGTGCTGATGTTAGCCACTTGACGCAGTGGAACCATGCTCCCATAGTAGTCGACCTTGATTCCATCGAGCAACGCGGTGGTTGCTTTTCCTGTTCGCACCTTCACGAGCTCGTCGCGCACGACCTCCACCGCTTTTTTCATCCGATCTTCGGCGTTTTTCAGGATGTCCTTTACCATAGTTGTCTCGCTTTGTTCGGAAGTATTGAGAACAAGTGATGTGTTCGAGTTCAGGACTCGACGTAGTACACCCTCGAACCAACCGCTTCACCGAGTACGACGCGACGCAGATTGCCCGGCTTGTTCACATTGAACACGATGATGGGCAATTTGTTCTCTTTGCACAGCGTGATTGCCGTCAGGTCCATAACCCGAAGATCTTTCTTCAGAATATCAACATAGCTGATCTCGGGAAAGTGAATCGCCGCCGCGTTCTTCTCGGGATCGCTGTCATATATGCCATCGACGCGCGTCCCCTTCAAGATCACGCTTGCCTCGATTTCAATGGCTCGAAGTGCCGCGGCGGTGTCCGTCGTAAAATACGGATTTCCAGTACCGGCTGCAAAAATGACGACTCTCCCCTTTTCGAGGTGGCGGATCGCTCGACGGCGAATAAACGGCTCTGCTATCTTTTCCATATTGATCGCGGAGAGGCAACGCGTATACAGGCCATGCTTTTCGAGAGCGTTTTGCAGCGCGAGCGCATTGATCACGGTTGCCAACATCCCCATGTGGTCGCCGGTTACTTTGTCGATCCCATCAGAGGAGTCGCCGATACCGCGATAAATGTTTCCACCGCCGATGACAATCCCGACCTCGACGCCAAGCTCTTGCACCGAGCGAATTTCTTCGGCATAAAGATTCAAGACCTTCTGGTCGATGCCGTATTCTTGCTTGCCCATGAGCGCTTCGCCGCTGAGCTTCAGCACAATTCGCTTATATCGTAGCTTGGTCATAATGTCGCCAGGACGAAAAAAATCCCGAATTGCTCCGGGACTGAGTAGGAAATCTAGCCGTGGTCCTCTCCAAGATGATACCGCTGAAACCGTCGGATGCCGATTTTCTCTCCGACTCTGCCAGTCGCTTCCGTCAAGAGATCTTTGATGGTCTTGCCGGAATCTTTGATAAAGCTCTGCTCTAAGAGACACATTTCCTGGTAGAACTTCTCCAACCTGCCTTGAGCAATCTTCTCTGCGACCTGAGCAGGCTTCCCTTCGTTCATAGCTTGAGATTTGTAGATCTCCAGCTCCTTCTCGAGGGTTTCCTTGTCAACATCTTCCTTGCTGATGTACTCCGGATTCATTGCCGCGATCTGCATGGCGATGTCATGCGCCAGCTGCTTGAACTCCGGCGTCTTTGCCACGAAGTCCGTTTCGCAATTGAGCTCGACCATAGCGCCGATGCGACCGCCGGCGTGGATATACGCCTCGACTACACCTTGATTCGCCACCCTGTCAGCGCGCTTCGCCGCGACTGCCGCGCCTTTCTTGCGAAGATATTCGATCGCTTGTTCGATATTCCCATTGGATTCCTGGAGGGCACGTTTGCAGTCCATCATGCCCGCGCCGGTCTTCTCTCTAAGACTCTTAACAAGTTCTGATGAAATTACAACCATACGTTCGAGACTACCTCCTTTGTTCACGCTTTTTCTGCTGCTTCACGTTTTCCCGCTTCTTCCTTGCGCTCCCCGGTCTGAGCCATCGCTTCTTCCGCCTGTCGAGCTGCCACCCGCTGACTTCCTTCGACCACAGCATCGGCGATCGCCTTAGTGATGAGCTGCACGGCCTTCAGTGCATCATCATTGGCCGGAATCGGGAAGTCGATCACTTCGGGGTCGCAATTCGTATCAACAATGGCGACAACGGGAACGCCCAACCGGTGCGCCTCCTTCACTGCAATCGCTTCCTTTTTGACATCCACCACAAAGACCAGCCCCGGCAAACGTGACATCTCAACGACACCGGCGAGCACATTTTGAAGTTTTTCCCGCTCACGATCGAGAAACAACCGCTCCTTCTTCGTGATCTTCTCGAATGTACCATCGCTTTCCATCTTGTCGATGTTGGTGAGTCGTTTCACGCTCTTGCGAATCGTGGTGAAGTTCGTCAGCATGCCGCCCAACCATCGTTGCGTGACATAGAAAGCGCCGCAGCGTTTCGCTTCCACTTCGACGACATCGCGCGCCTGCTGTTTGGTGGCAACAAACAGCGGCTTTCTTCCCTGCGCGACAACGTTTGCAACGGCATTGCAAGCTGTTTCGAGCATCTCTTGGGTTTTCTTGAGGTCGATGATGTGAATCCCATTTCGCTCCATAAAAATGTAGGGCTTCATTTTGGGATTCCAACGGCGGGTGATGTGCCCGAAGTGGGCACCGGCTTGCAGGAGTGCTTCTAGTTCAACACGCGGCATAGATGATCCTTTTGAGTTAGTTCGACTATCCTCGTCATCTCATCCCGGAATCCCGTCGATCCGTGAGATCAACGCGACACTCCCGTTCAGATCGGAGAATATGATTGATGGTGTAACGAAGACTATCGGTTAACGCTTGGAGAACTGGAACCGTTTCCGGGCTTTCTTCTGGCCGTACTTCTTCCGTTCGACCATTCGAGGGTCGCGAGTCAGCAAACCGGCATTCCGAAGCGTCTGCCGGGTATCTTCGTCAACAGCGACCAAGGAGCGCGCGATCCCCAGTTTGATCGCGCCCGCCTGACCGGTCGGACCGCCTCCTTGAACGCGAACTCGGGCATCGTAGCGACCCTGAGTGGAGGTTACCTCGAATGGCTTGAGGACTTCTTCCCTCAGGACAGCGACCGGAAAGTACTTTTCCAGTTCGAAGTTGTTAATCATCATTTTGCCGGATCCCTCCGTGAGCTTGACGCGAGCAACAGCGGTTTTACGGCGACCAACAGTAATCAGCGGCGGCATGAATATCCTTTGGGTTGAATTCCCTAAAATGTTATGAGTTCCGGTGCCTGAGCGGCATGCGGATGGGATGATCCGGCATAGACCTTCAGCTTCTTGATCATTTTTCGACCGAGGCGGTTGTGAGGCAACATCCCCTTCACGGCATTTTCCACAACCGCTTCCGGTTTTCGTTTGAGAAGATCTTTGATCGATTCGAAGCGAGCACCACCAGGATACAGAGTATTGTGGTAGTACTCCTTCAGCTCCTGACGCTTGCCGGTCACAAGGACCTTCTCCGCATTGATGACCACCACGAAGTCACCAAGATCGTTGTTGGGCGTGAAGGTCGGCTTATGCTTGCCCCGAATGAGGTGAGCGATCCGTGATGCAACGCGACCGAGGGTCTTCCCACTTGCGTCGACCAAGAACCATTTCTGACCGACTTGCTCCAGCTTGAAGAACTTCGTTCTTGTTGAATGTTCCACTCTCTGAATCTCCGAAAGCGCTTGAAAGACGAGCAGTTATTGATTTTAAGTTTTTAAATATAACTCAAACTCACAAAAATGTCAACGCATTTCTTGCGCTCCCTCATCCTCTCACGCGCTCCACTACGACCGACCTTGGACTCACACGCCCGGCTTCCCTTCAAATATTCTTCAAGAAAATCCAAAATTCCTCTGTATCCTTTTGTTTCATTCTCGTTCTTCACAAACCCGTGCCCTTCGTCCAGGAATACGACGTACTCCTCAGGACAGGAATTGTGGGGAATAACGAGGCTGCGCGAAGGGTTCGGATACATAGAAGGCAAAGAGCCCTGAGCGCAGAGTCAAATGTCTCAGAGACGAAAAAACCATAGACATCACGATGTCTGTGGCCT
>JBBTCR010000212.1:0-7431 GCA_038043105.1 Bacteroidota bacterium | reverse complement strand
GTGGAGCAGGGGCGCTTCGTTGGAGGCGATTACTGCGATTTTCTGAAGTTGTCGGACCACCGTATGCTTGTTGTGGTTGCCGACGTGTCTGGCAAAGGCGTTCCGGCGGCGCTCATCATGTCTGAGGTGCGCGCGTCCACGCATCTGCTTGCTTCGGCGGAATTGGATGTTGCAGAATTTGTCCAACGTCTGAATGCGTTACTCCTCAAGAGCACAGACCGCAAGACATTTGTTACTCTCTTCGCCGGCGAAATCGATACATCAGCTCGCGTCATACGATACGTCAATGCCGGCCATCCCCCGCCGATGGTGTACCGAGATCGTCATCTTTGTTCGCTGTCGAAAGGGACAATACCGTTGGGAGTGATGGCTCATGTCCCGCAACTCTCCCTGCAATCGGAGCCTTTCCCGCCTGGCACTATGGTTGTTTGCTACACTGATGGAATCTCCGAGCGAAGAAATCAAGAAGGTGAGGAATATGGGGAGGAACGGCTGAAGGAGTTTGTCCCGTCGCATGCTGATCTCGATGCTGAGCCCTTTGCACAACGATTGCTGGAAGAGGTAAAGGCTTTTGGTCGGGGAAAGGATCTGGACGATGACATCACTGTGGCAGTGGCGAAATGGCTGCCTGAATGAAATCTCTTTTCGTCTCAAGCTTCCACGTCGAAAAGGCTCTGTTGTCAAGTTTAGGAATCAGACTGGCTCTCGCGCTTTTCGCGCTGCTTAACACTCCGCGCAACTGACTCTGCCCCGCGTTGCCTTTCAGCGTAAACTCAGGTACTTTCGCTGTGCGAAGGCAGTCGTTTTGTCTGAACGCCTTCCGTGATATACTCGATCATGTTCTTGACTCTGCTTTTCATACGCGCAAAGGACGCAACGCCATGTCTTTACGTTCTGGACTTCTCAAGGGATTGGGCTTTCTTCTTGCCTTTAGTGTTCTGATTGCCGCGGAACACGGCCGACAGCAGGCGCGAGCGCAGGATCGAACGCCTGCCGTCGCGGGTCAATTCTATCCGGGCAGCGAAGGAGAATTGCGATCGATGTTGAAGGAGCTTTTCGATCAAGCGGCTCCTTCGAAAGACATCAAGAATGTCGTCGCTCTCATCTCACCTCACGCTGGCTATGTGTTTTCGGGCGGTGTCGCTGCTTCGGCATACAACCAAATCGACCGGACAAGGCATTACGACAACATTTTTATCCTAGGTCCGAGCCATTACGTTGGTTTCGAAGGGGCTTCGATCTATTCCAAAGGGAATTTCATCACGCCGCTGGGAACGGTGAAGGTCAATACAAAGCTCGCCGATGAGCTCATTCAGAAACACAAGTTTTTCACATCCCGGGGCGATGCTCACCTCCGTGAGCACAGCGTTGAAGTCCAGCTTCCATTCCTTCAGTATCGTTTCGGCAACAACATCACCATCGTCCCGATTGTTCTGGGCCAAAGTTCGCCGGAGACGTGCGGAAACATTGCCGATGCTCTCCGTCCGTACTTCAATCTCAAGAATCTCTTCGTGATCAGCACAGATTTCTCCCATTATCCTGCGTATGACGATGCGAAGCGCGTGGACAAGGCAACGGCGGATGCCATTGTCTCAAGGTCTCCCGAAAATCTGCTCGGAACCATGCAGGCCAACGAGCGAAAGGGCATTCCCAATCTGGCCACGAGTCTCTGTGGCTGGCCCTGCGTTCTGACGCTGCTTTACCTGACGCAGAACAACCCTCTTGCCGATATCAGCCTCGTTCAATACAAGAACTCCGGTGATGCTGCGTACGGCCAAAAGGATCGCGTGGTTGGTTACTGTGCGATTACCGTTTCGCTTGGAGAGACGAAAGCGAAGAAGGAACCAGAGGAATTCAATCTGAATGACGAAGACAAGAAAGAGTTGCTCCGGATTGCTCGTCATACGATTGAGGACTATGTGAAGGATCGAACGATCGATGCTCTTGATTCGACTCGGTACTCACAGGGCTTGACGTTGTGCTGCGGCGCGTTCGTGACTCTCCACAAGCAGCGTCAACTGCGCGGCTGCATCGGGCGATTTGATGCGAGCGAGCCGGTCTACCGGGCCGTTCAACAGATGGCGGTTGCCGCAGCCGCAGAGGACTACCGTTTTCCGCCCGTCGAGCTTCAGGAAATCAACCAACTCGAGATTGAGATTTCCATTCTGACTCCGATGAGGAAGGTCAGCTCAATTAACGAAATCGAGCTCGGCAAGCACGGGGTTTATATCAAGAAAGGGATGCGTGCGGGAACGTTTCTGCCTCAAGTCGCAACAGAGACCGGGTGGTCAAGGGAAGAGCTCCTGGGTCATTGTGCACGGGATAAAGCGGGGATAGGATGGGATGGATGGAAGGATGCTGAGATCTACGTGTACGAGGCGAAAGTGTTCAGCGAAGAGGAATTCAGGCCCTAGAAGAGCGGTCGAAAACCACACGCAAAAAATTGACCCACAAAGTCACCCCGCCAGAACGCGCCCGCCCGAACGACTTGTCGTTCAGTCGGGCGGGTAGCGGGCTGGCAAGGCAATAAGAATACTCAAAGAAAAAACAAAGGAAACTTTTTACTTCGTCACTTTCCCGCCTGACCGAACGCCCGCCAGACCGACAAGTTTGTCGGGCTGGGTCATTCGGGCGGGCCCGCCAGAACGACTTTGTCGGGCTGGGTGCCCTTGTGGTCGTCTTTTCAACCAAGCATCTAGTGGCACGGGCTTGCCTTTGGTGTGAGGTGCTGCTGACAATGGTGACTGGAAATGCTCAACATATTGAATGGAGATTTCTTCTCGCGATCCTTGCGTTAGGTCTCACGTCCCTCATTACACAGATTATTCTCCTGCGGGAGTTCCTTGCGGTTTTCTATGGCAACGAGCTGGTCATTGGCATCATTCTTGGTAACTGGATGATCCTGACAGGCGTCGGTTCATACTTTGGGCGATTTGCGGACAGATCTCAGGGGAGGGTAACGCTTCTTTTCGCCTGCATCACTCTTCTTGCGGTTCTCCCCGTCGTCACGGTGTTTTTCCTGAGACTACTTCGAAACATCGTGTTTCCTGTGGGCAGCATGATCGGCATTGTAGAAATCCTCTATAGTTCATTCGTTCTCTTGCTGCCGTACTGTCTTGTATCCGGCGGAGCGTTTACACTCTTGGCGAGCGTGATTTCAGCAAGGCAGGGGACAAATCTGATCACCAGCGTTTACGGCTGGGAAGCTGTGGGAAGTGTTGCGGGTGGGTTGATGCTCAACTTGGTGATGGTATGGTATCTGAATGCCTTTCAAATCCTGATCTTCATGATGGTGTTCAACATTGTCGTTGCGCTTGCGCTCGCTGTTGCCTATCTCGGTGTGAGAGCTCGATACTTACTTGCTCTTGTCTCGCTTGTCTTTTTGGCTCCGGCACTCCTATTCAATCTCGATGAGCTCACGCGGGGGTTCCTCTTCGTTGATCAGGAGATCGCGTATGCAAAGGACACACCGTACGGAAGCGTGGTCGTGACAAAGCAAGCCAACCAATTGAATTTCTTTGAGAACAACATTCTCCTGTGCTCTACCGATGATGTGACAACAAGCGAAGAAGCTGTGCATTATGCCATGATCCAGCATCCCAACCCGAGAACTGTCTTGCTCGTCTCAGGTGCCATCTCAGGCGCGACGCAGGAGATCGTCAAATACAACGTCGAGGGGATTGATTATGTTGAACTCAACCCATGGCTCATCGACGTCGCCCGGAAGTACACAGCGACTCTTTCAAACGAAAAGGTTCACGTTATTGCTGAGGATGCGCGGCTCTATGTGCGCAGAGCACCGAGGAAGTACGACATCGCACTCATCAACGTGCCGGCGCCGAGTACCGCACAACTCAATCGCTACTACACAGCTGAGTTCTTTGCCGAACTAAAGGAGAAGCTCAATCCCGGCGCGGTCGTTTCTCTTGGGCTGTTGTCGGCGACAGACTATTCGGGCGAGGGGGCGCGAGAGATCAACTCTGTTGTCTATGCCACGCTGAAATCCGCGTTCAAGAACGTCTTGATCGTTCCTGGCCTCAAGACATACTTCCTTGCATCGGATAGGTTGCTGCGCATTGATGTTGCTGCATTGATCGAAGCTCGGGGGATACGCACCACGTACGTGAATCAGTACTATCTTGACGATCGGATCCTGCAGCAACGGAGCGCACTCATTGAGAAATCGATCAATAAAGGCGCAATGGTCAATACGGACTTTACGCCGATCTCGTATTACCGTCAAGTGGCTTATTGGCTGAGTTTCTTCAAATCCAACTACTGGATTCTCATCCTCGTGTGTATGGTTGCCCTTGCGTTTGCCGCAATCAATTTCAATGTGATCAGCATAGGGATGTTTACCGGGGGCTTTGCGGCATCATCCATCGAGATTCTGCTGTTGATTTCCTTCCAGATCATCTACGGTTACGTGTACCAGATCGTGGGAATCATCATCACCATTTTCATGGCCGGTCTCGCGCTCGGCTCACTCTGGTCTCGAAAGCGACTCCCACATCCGAACATCCGTCATTACATCGCTGTCCAGTTTGCAATAGGAGTCTACTCAGCGTTGTTGCCGCTGTGGTTGATTCTCTTGAGAAATGTAGCGACAAGTCCCTTCGTTGTTCATTCGATCTTCTTTGTTCTCACTCTGGGAATAGCAGTGGTCATTGGGATTGAGTTCTCCGTCGCGTCGCAGTTGAGGCAGGGAACAGTTACTTTGGTGGCATCGGAAATTTACAGTATCGATCTCATGGGTTCCGCAATCGGCGCCGTGATCGTAACGGCGTATCTCATGCCGATGATGGGTATCATGAACGTGAGCATGCTTGTTGGATTGCTGAGTTTCATCAGCGGGACGGTGTTGATCATCAAACGAAAGAAATTCGTACCATACTGAACGGAGGCAAAGCAGCATGGAACCAAGGATGTTGAGCAAGCGAGACTTCATCAAGTGCAGTCTCTTCGGAGCGTGCGGGTTGGTTGCGGGGGCGCATCAACTCGGTCCATTCGTAGACTTCTTCGGAGGAGAAAGAGGGTCAGGCATATCACGCGACGAGCTGTGGAAATGGAGCAAAGAAGCGCTGTTCTACGCCAAGACGCCGCGTGGACTCAAATGCCTGAAATGTCCAAACGGCTGTGTGCTTGAAGAGGGTCAAACAGGACAATGCAGGAATCGAGTGAACTACAAAAGCAAGATGTATTCGATTGCCTACGGCAATCCGTGCGCTGTGCATATCGATCCCATTGAAAAGAAGCCGTTCTTTCATTTCCTTCCCTCCACCAGAGCGTATTCGATTGCCACGGCTGGATGCAACCTCGCATGCCTCAATTGCCAGAACTGGGATATCTCGCAGGTGAGCCCGAAGGAGACGGAGAACTATGACCTCATGCCCGCGTTGGTTGTCGAAGAGTGCCTCAACAGCCGGTGCGAATCGATTGCCTACACATACTCCGAGCCGACGACCTTCTATGAGTACGCATACGACACGGCAAAGCTCGCCAGAGCAAAACATATCAAGAATGTCTGGAAATCCAACGGCTACATTAACGAAGAACCGCTTCGAGCGCTCTGCAAGTACCTTGACGCAGCAAACATCGATCTGAAGAGCTTCGATGATGATATCTATGTGAAGCTGAACGGTGGAAGGCTGGCGCCGGTTCTCCGAGCGCTGAAGATCTTCCACGAGGAACACGTGTGGCTCGAGATCACCAATCTGATCATCCCGAGATGGACGGACAATCTTGACATGATCCAGAAGATGTGTGAGTGGCTGGTCGAGAACGGTTTGCGCGACTACCCGCTGCACTTCAGCCGATTCAATCCACTTTACAAACTCTACCAATTGCCGATGACGCCAGTTTCCATCTTAGAAAAAGCCAGAGAGATCGCTGTGAAGACAGGAATACGCTACGCGTACGTCGGTAACGTACCGGGACACTGGGCAGAACACACATTCTGTCACAAGTGTGGAAAGATGATCGTCGAACGCAGAGGATTTCGGATCTTGAGCAACCATCTGGAACATGGGAAGTGCAAATTTTGCAGTGAGACTATCCCGGGAGTCTGGTCATCATGACTGAAGGAAGGATCCCTCCGACCTCGTGGCAGAAGCCATCTCGTTGACGCTCGGCCATTGAAACAGATGGCTGACTCTGCCATGCCCTCATCAAGGACAACAACGTAAGGAGCACCCAATCGCCATGGAGAAGCCAAGCCGGCCTCGGCCGCTACATATAGCACTGCTAGTGACTTTTCTGTTGATCTTCATTTGGTCTGTCATCAATCCTCGCGATCTCTTCACCTGGTTCTTGGAAGTCCTGCCCGTCATCATCGGGCCGATCGTGATTGTGGCGACGTACAACCGGTTCCGGTTGACGACGATGCTGTATGTCCTGGTCTGGATTCACGCCATCATTCTTGTGATTGGCGGGCATTACACGTACGCAGAGATGCCGCTCTTCAACTGGCTGAGAGACACGTTTCACCTCGAACGGAACTACTATGATCGGTTGGGACACTTCGCGCAGGGCTTCATCCCGGCGATGATTGCGCGGGAGGTTCTGCTGCGCACGACGCCGCTGAGGCATGGTAGGATGCTCTCGTTCATCATCGTGTGCATCTGTCTAGCGATCAGCGCGTTCTACGAGTTTATCGAGTGGTGGGTCGCCGTGGCGAGCGGCTCCGCTGCGGATGCATTTCTCGGCACACAAGGCGACGTGTGGGACACGCAGTGGGATATGTTTTTCGCTTTTTGCGGAGCGATAGTGGCGCTCATTCTCCTGAGCAGGTATCACGACAAGCAGCTACTGAAAATCCAAGTCAGTCAATCTGACTGATGTATTGAATAAATGTCCGGCCGCATCTGAACAGGAAATGCCGTTGACGCCTTGACTCCTCTTCACCGTGAATCCAGCGCAAAACAAAAAAGGCGACTCATCTGTCTTGGGTCGCCTTGAGAAGACACAGATCTGTTCTGATTGATTCTATCTTGAAGATGCATTCTCCGAGGGTGTTTGTTCGATCGGTTTTGTCAGAGGGAGCCAGATTTTGAAGGTCGTGCCATTATCTGGAGAGCTCTCGAACGAGACTTTTCCCCCCAAGTATCGTTCTCCTAGTAATTTCATACTGTACGTCCCGAGTCCCCGATTTGATCCTTTCGTGGAGAACGACCGCTGAAATACCTGCAACTGGATAGGGCGTGGCATGAAGCGAGGGTTGTGAACCAAAAAGTCAATACCCGTATGATTCAAAGAGCATGCGAGGGTAACGGTTTCGTTGTCGCCCGAAGCTTCGAGGCCGTTCTTCACCATATTGCCGACAACCCTTCGGAGCAACGTTGGGTCCGTAAGGAATTCGATATCCGTCGACGTTGAATCGATTTGAATACTTCGAGAGTGAGCAACCTCATGGTTCGTGTAGAGGTCACGGAT
>JBBTCR010000211.1:0-1789 GCA_038043105.1 Bacteroidota bacterium | reverse complement strand
CTCGGGCCCGGAATCAGGCTCGGAAATAAGCTGAATTCTCTGGCCGTAGCTCTGGAGAATCTCCAGAGTGCCGTCCGTCGAAGCTCCATCCTGGACTATAATCTCGATGCTGGGATAGTCCTGAACGAGAATGCTGTTTATGCACCGCCTGATCGTTTTCTCACGGTTCTTGCAGGGGCAGAGGATTGAGACCAGTGGATATCTGTCATTGACGTCGTTTTGCATAGGAGCGAATTCCTTGTTAATTTCGCCTCTCCCGGACGCATGAGGCAACCGCAAATGAAGCTTCAGCGTATCCCGCGCTGTGTTTATAGAAAAAGTCCTTTGCGGACTCATAGCGCTCGGGCGTGCCGATATCAATTAGCGGCCCGCTTGTGACAAAAGCAAAGGCGCCCTTTGCGACCAGTTTCGGAAAGAGATCATATTCCAGTGAGTATTTCATGCCTGCGGGAATAAGAGAAAGAATCTCTCTTTGGAAAAGATAAATACCTGCATTGACGTAGCGGCCTGCATGTTTTCTCTCTTTTTCCTGGAAGCCGACAATTTTCCGGTAATCATCAATGGTCACCGATCCGCTGTCTTGCGTATCTTCGGACTCCACGACCGTCATTGACATCAAGGCCTGTTTTGCCGAATGAAAATCATAAAACTCGGTCAAATCCGCCGGACAAAACGAATCGCCGTTGGTGACCAGGAACGAATCGCTTTTTAGGAGAACCTCGGCGTTCTTGACTGCGCCGGCTGTTCCAAGCGGAAAGGGCTCGTTGGAAACGATGAACTCAAGCAAATCGCTCCTGCGGCTGTAATGCTCCTGAATGACTTCCGAACGGTGGCCCGCGCACAGCACAAAACGCCTGAAGCCGAAGCCCGAGAAATAATCTATGAGGATATCAAGGAATGGCTGCTGGTCTATTTGAGCCATTGGCTTGGGACGGTCATTGACAATGCCGGCGAGCCGGCTTCCCAGACCGCCGCAAAGTATGACGACATCGACCTGTCCACGCCGACCGTTAGTAAGGTTCTTCGCTTGCATACAGAATGATCTGACTTCCCAAAGTCTCAAAACGGAAAGGAACATACAGGAGTCTTTTCAGGGCCTGTCTGACTAACCGCTGCTTTCGAGGCGGCACAAACAAAAGCATGAATCCTCCGCCGCCTGCACCACACAATTTCCCGCCGATCGCGCCGGCCTCCAAAGCGGTGGCATACATCTGGTCTATCTCGCTCGTGGTCACCCTGCTCGACAAGCTCCGCTTCAATTTCCAGGACTCGTTCAACAGTTTACCGAAATCTTCTATGTTGTTCTGCCCGTTGCTGTTTAGAATGTTGACCGCCTCATCGACCATTTCCTTCATGGTGCGCAATTCGACGGTTCTTGAGCCGGTGTTCTGAATCTGTTCGGAGGCCACTTCCGACGCCGTCCTGGGAAAGCCGGTAAAAAAGAGCAGCAGATGGTTTTGAAGCTCCGTAATCTTCTTCTGATTGATGGTGACAGGTTGAACGAAGAAGTTTTCTTTGCCGTTAAAGTCTATCCTGTTCAGTCCCCCAAAAGCAGCGGCTACCTGGTCCTGTGAGCCTACGTTCTCCCCGAGGATGTCCTGCTCAATATAGATGGCACTTGCGGCGAGGTTCCTCTTGCCGACCATTCGGCCCGACAGAGCATGCAAGGCATTCAAGAAGCCTACGGTAAACGCCGAACTGGACCCGATTCCGGACCTCGCGGGCAAGTCGCTGGTATGTACCATCTCAATCCCTTGCTCTATTCTCATGTACGTTAGACACTCTCTCA
>JBBTCR010000210.1:0-2068 GCA_038043105.1 Bacteroidota bacterium | reverse complement strand
CAGAATACAGAATGTAGGAGGCGGAAGAACGTCGCGTGCTGTGGCCCCAGTTGACACCCCAAGCACTTCTGACTCCTGACTGCCGATTTTGCTTTTTCCGTTTTAATTTTTAATTTGATGCCGTATGTCCTACCAAGTTACCGCACGCAAGTGGCGACCGATGATCTTCGAAGACGTCGTCGGTCAACCCCACATCACCAGCACCCTGCGCAATGCAATTGCCTCGAATCGCCTGGCGCATGCGTTCATCTTTAGTGGTGTGCGGGGGACCGGTAAGACCACCACGGCTCGTATCCTCGCCAAAGCAATCAACTGTCGTTCCCCCAAGGACAGCAATCCCGACAATGCGTGCGATATCTGCCAGGAGATTACCGGTGGGCGCAGTCTTGATGTCATTGAGATCGACGGTGCATCGAACCGAGGCGTTGAGGAGATTCGTAACCTGCGCGAATCCGTCCGCTACACACCCACGCGCGGCAAGTACAAGGTCTACATCATTGACGAAGTGCACATGTTGACAAAGGAGGCGTTCAACGCACTTCTCAAGACGCTTGAAGAGCCACCGCCGCATGTGATTTTTATCTTCGCAACAACAGAGGTCCACAAGATCCCAATGACGATCCTCTCACGCTGCCAGCGGTTTGACTTCCGGAGGATTTCCGTCGACGAGATCGTTGGCAACCTTCGTACAATCTCGCGCGAGGAGGGGGTGACCATTGACGATGCAGCGTTTATGATCATCGCCAAGAAAGCCGAAGGGTCGCTCCGCGACGCACAGAGCATCTTTGACCAGATCCGATCATTCTGCGGGAACGAGATCAACGCCGTGGATGTGTTGAAGGTGTTGAACGCCGTTGATCAAGAGGTGTACTTCCGCGTGACAGACCTGATCAAAGGCCAGAATGTGCGGGGAGGAATTGAACTTGTGGATGAAATCGTGCGCAATGGCTATGATCTGCGGGAATTTCTCGGCGGCTTAGCAGAGCATCTGCGCAATCTCTTGGTTGTCCTTACAACCGAGTCGACAGAGCTTGTCGAAACCTCGGAGCCGTATCGGAAGCGCTATCTGGAGGAATCCAAGCACTTCCATCAAAACGATATCCTGCGCTTGATTAAGCTGGCGAACGATTTGGAGCAATCCATACGCTGGTCTCCACAACCCCGCTTCAAGCTCGAGGCCTGCCTGATGCAAATGATCAAGCTGGAACGCTCGGTGCAGATTGATACGCTGCTTCGGCAGATTGATGATTTGAAAAAAAAACTTAGTTCGGGCGGAAACGACCGCGAAGGGCGGGAAGAAAACCTCCGGCCCACTCAGATCAATAATACCACCGAGGTCAAAGTTGTTGGGCAGGTTAGCGCTGGCCGGCTGAAAAGCACCGGGGCGCATGCAACCGCGTCCTACACGGCGCCGCCAAGCCCCGTATCGAATGGCGGCTTCTCTGCGAGCGTGGTTCCCGCGGGCTCAGTTCAGGAACCCTCCAAGTCATACCGACCATCCGTTTCACCAGCGGCGGAAGCAAACCGCTCCTTTGAGAATATGCGGAAGATTTCCGCCGAGGAAGCGTACGCGCAGTGGCAGCAATGGGTGGGTGAGGTGCGGAAAACGAGGATTGGGGTCGGGACCATACTCGGCGAAAGCCGCATTCTTGATGTAATGGACGGCGCGCTGCGCATCGCCTGTCCAGATGATTATCATCTATCCTCCCTGAGGCGGCACAAAGAGTTTCTTGTAGAATCCTTCCAGAAGGTCACGGGAATCGCGCTTCGTATCGAGCCCGTTCTACAGCGTGGACCGGGGAGCGACTACCCAACCCCACCAACATCAGCAAATAACCAGCCCACAACCAGCTCTTCCGTTCAGACTTCCCGCAAGCTGAGCAATGGGAACGGAGAGGAGCACCCCATTATCCTTGCCCTCAAGCGTGAGCTTGGAGCACAGCAAGTCGAGTAAACCCAACCAGCGGTAAGCGGGTTCTCCCAACATTCTTATTGTTCAACCGGAAGCGAAATAACTAGAGATCTGGCCGAGAAGTCTCACGCAAAGCCGCGAAGGACGCAAAGCAAC
>JBBTCR010000209.1:0-2005 GCA_038043105.1 Bacteroidota bacterium | reverse complement strand
TTGAGTCGGCCACGGCGGCCAAGCAAATGGAAGAACTGCTGGCGGCCTTGAGCGCCTTGCCGGACACACATCTCGTCTTCACCATGCCCAATGCGGATGTCGACGGCAGGCAGCTGATCAAGATGGTTGAGCGATTTGTCGCGCAGCACGCCAACGCGCGTGCCTACAGCTCGCTGGGTCAACTGCGTTATTTGTCATGCCTCGCCCATGTCGATGGCGTGATTGGCAATTCTTCCAGCGGCTTGCTCGAAGCCCCAAGTTTCAAGAAGGGGACGATTAATATTGGCGATCGTCAACGCGGGCGGGCACAGGCGGCAAGCGTGATCAATTGCCAACCCGATCGGCGGAGCATTGCCGCGGCCTTGGACAAGCTTTACTCCCAGGCATTTCAAGCCAGCTTGCGCCAGGTGAGCAATCCTTATGGCGAGGGCGGTGCCAGCGAGAAAGTAGTGAGTGCGTTGAGAAACCAGGATTTGAATCACATCGTCAAGAAGGTGTTTCATGATCAATCCGCATCCACCAAGTAACCAATGAGCACTCCTGAAAATATCTGGCGTCAAGCTATTTTGCCGATCGACTCCACCATTCAGCAGGCCATTCGCAATCTGAATGAGTCCTCGATGAAGATCGTCATCGTGGTCAATGCACGAGGAGAGCTGGAGGGGACGATTTCGGATGGCGATATCCGGCGAGGTCTGCTGAAAGGCCTGGATTTCAATAGCCCGATCGAAAGCATCATTCATCGCAATGCATGGGTGGTGCCGCCGGCCTTGGGGCGCGAGACGGTCATGCAGCTGATGAGGGTCAACAAGATTCAGCAGATCCCGGTGGTTGATGAGCGCCAGCAGGTGGTCGGCCTTCACCTCTGGGATGAGATCTCCACGCCACCAGTTCGATCCAACCTGATGGTGATCATGGCGGGTGGCAAGGGCGTTCGTCTGCGCCCCTTCACGGAAAACTGTCCCAAGCCCCTGGTTCAGGTTGCGGGTAAGCCGATGCTGGAGCACATCATTGAGCGGGGCAAGTTGGAAGGCTTCCGCCACTTTGTGCTCGCCATTCACTACCTGGGGCACATGATTGAGGATTACTTTGGGAGTGGTGATCGTCTGGAGGTGCGGATTGACTACTTGCGCGAACAATCCCCCTTGGGAACAGCTGGCGCCTTGGGCTTGCTAAAGCCGCGACCGGATGCTCCGTTTGTTGTGACGAATGGTGATGTCCTGACGGACATTCGCTACGGAGAGTTGCTTGATTTTCATATGCGCCACAATGCTTCAGCGACGATGGCTGTGCGACTGCATGAATGGCAGCATCCGTTTGGGGTGGTTCAGACAAAAGGCGTGGAAATCGTCGGCTTTGAAGAAAAGCCGATTGCTAGAACCCACATTAACGCAGGTGTTTATGTCCTTGAGCCGGACGCTCTGAGCGTCCTCGAAGACGATGCACCTTGCGATATGCCGACTTTGTTCGAGCGCCTTCAGGCAAAAATGAAAAGAACGGTGGCTTACCCAATGCATGAGCCTTGGCTGGATGTGGGGCGGCCAGATGATCTGAGCCGTGCGAATGCGTGAGAAGATTTTGAAAAGTTCTGGTTGAAACGAATATGGAAAAAATTAAGTATCCCGGGCCGGTTGATCTGAGTCTCTATGCTAAAGATGCTCCGGATCCAACAGCGTTTTATGGCTTGCCCTCTGACGTCGTCTATTGCAAAAAGTGTGTGATCTCTAATCAACGTCCGAATTCGGCCGTCGAGTACAAGCACACCAAGGACACCAAGAAAGCCACGATTCATTTTGACGAGCACGGTGTTTGTGATGCCTGCAACTTTGCTGAGCGCAAACGGCACAGTATCGACTGGGTTGATCGTGAAAGGCGGTTGCGCGAGCTTTGCGACCGGCATCGCAAGAGCGATGGCTCCTACGACTGCATTGTTCCCGGCTCTGGCGGGAAAGACAGTTTTTACGCCTCGCATATCCTGAAGACGAAGTATGGGATGCATCCGCTG
>JBBTCR010000208.1:0-3818 GCA_038043105.1 Bacteroidota bacterium | reverse complement strand
TTGATGAACTCGTCACGACGATCGTTGATGAGTACGAAAAAAAGATGAAGTTGGGCGAGGACGCCAAAAAAGCGCTTACAAAAGCGTTGCAGTCAAAGTGGCATGAGATGGAAGAGGAGTATTTAAACGAGAAGGAGGAAGAGGAAGAAGAACCAAAAAAGAAGTAATCGAGATTATTTCCATTGGGATCAAAAAACCGCCGGCCATTGCCGGTGGTTTTTTGATCCATTGACTTTTTGGGGAAAAATTGCTAAAAACGTTCAACACATCAAGGTGTTGGAGGTTGGCGTGCATCAGCTCTACATGATTCTTTCGGGCGTTGCCATCGCGGGCGCCTACGTCCCGTTCGTGGTCGGAACACTGCGCGGACCGATCGTCCCAAACCGAGCGACGTGGCTGTCGTGGTTCGTCCTGGACTGTTTGATGGCCGCAAGTGGCATCGCGAGCAACATCGGCCCGTCTGTGATCATGCCCATCATCTGGGGTGTTGGAGCGGCGATCATGCTCTGGCTTGCCTTCACAAAAGGAAGCCGAGATCCGTTCACAATCCTGGAAAAAACGTGCCTTGTGATGAGCGGAGTGGGAATTCTGCTCTGGGCCACTGTCGGCTCCCCGCGTCTCGCAATGATCGCGAGCGTCAGCGCGTGTGCGATAGGTGGAATTCCGACGCTCATCAAGGCATGGAAGCAGCCGTGGACCGAGTCGATGGCCGGCTGGCTGCTCATGATCACCGGCAGCATCTTCAGCTCACTCGCCGTCGAGGTTTGGACCTTCGATTCCGGATTCCTGCCGATTACGATGGGTGTCTACCAGACCATCGTTACCATCCCGCTGGTGCGCGAATGGGCTCGGACAACTCGCCGATCTTCTCTCTAGTCACGTACCGTACACGTGGCTTTTTTATTTCCTTATGAGAGACAAGTTTATTCTATTTCTATCGTGACCCCGTCGGCTGCAAATGCGGCGACAAAGTTCGCGGCCAATTCTTCTGGGCGTGATTTTTTTGCGAGGAGGTTTTTGCGTCCAGCTTGTGCAGCCTCTGCAACGTCTGGTGAAGCGAGAAACGATTGTGGAAGACGGAACGCAGTCATCAGTCGAGTCATACTTTTGTGACTTCCGTTTCTAATAGCCTCAAGCGCAGCCTGTGTCGCCGCTGTTTGAAGTTCTTCACTCAGCAGAACTTCTTCTGACAAACGAAGCGCTTCGACCATTTGCAGCGCTCCGTCAAATCGACTCGCCGTCAATTCACGCATCACAAGCCGCGGACCTTCCGATTGAATTTCTGGAGACGCAACAAGTTCGGCCGCACGTTCTTCACCAATCTCTTCCAACATTTCTCCAACGTCCATCACAGACGCGTTGGAGACAAATGCAACTTCAAATTCCTTGTCTGACAAACCAAGTTCCGCGGCGGTCTCACGTGCTTTCTTGAGTTTGCCTGTTTTAAGTTGATCAACAAGCGCAAGCCGTGCTTCAGCTTCTTTCGCTTCTTTGCTATCGGCTACATCCACGTTACAAATTGGACATGTACTCGGTACATTTCCGTGTGTGCATAATCCATTCAATTTATCTTGTTGGTCCACATCAGACATAGAGATTCGGTTAGGGAATATTGAGAGTAGGATAGTGGAGTTTTGATGGGGAGGCAATGAATAAAAAATCCGTCGTAGTCGATACGACGGGAGGAGATCACCACTCGATGTGGTCGGCGATGGGGGGAAGGTCGGTGGTGGTGACATTGAAGAGCTGCCAGGCGATGGCGCGCTCGACTTTGAGGCGTGCGCGCACGAGGCCGCCGCCTTCGTTCAGGAACGATTCGAGCTTTTCCGTCAGGCGAATGATATCGCGCATGTAGCCCTGCATGGTCAGGACGAGATAGCGCAGGCCGTCGTGCTTGTCGACATACGAACCGTAGAGACCGGCCTTGAGCAACTGTTCGATGCGGACCGGATCCGATGCATCTGCATCAAAGCTCAGGTGGAATTCTCCCTGACGAAACTGCTCGTCCTGCCGCAGACGGCGTCTGTGAATCACGAACGGGGGAGTGTCGGGGATAGCGACCAGAGGGCGATCCGGGATCTCGATGACGCGCGAGATGTATTCGCCTTCCACGTAGCCAACAAAATCACCAGATGCGGCTTGTGCGCACGTATGGTCGTAGAGGGCACGGAACGCTTCCTCGGTGTCGAACTTCGCGGTGAAGTGACCGCTGGGTTCGTAGTGTTCGTATCCGGGCGGGTGACCGAGAAAGTGCGCATGCGCAAATTCATTGGCGATGAACCACGCTGCCAGGCTTTCGCCGCAGCGCGTTACGTCGACGTGAAGATGCCACATGCCGATGCGAGTTTGTTCCATGACAGACCTCCGTTGTGAGCAATAAAAGCATAGAGCTGAACGAGAAACGTGTCAGATCTGTCGACTGATAATCCACTAAGTTGGATTTTATTTAGATTTTGATGCTATATTCAGTGTCGAATGAACCGACAGGATTTTATGAAAAAGGAACATCTCCAAAAAACATTGCTTCAACTTGGTTTGTCTGAAAATGAAGCGGCCGTGTATTTAGCCGCGCTTGCTCTGGGTCCGTCATCGATTTTGTCGCTTTCACGATCCTCAGGTGTGAAACGCACGACGGTCTACTCGGTTTTGTTGACTCTTCAAAAGAAAGGTTTGATTATTCGCGAAGTCCGTTCATGGAAAACGTTGTATGCCGCCGAACGTCCAGAGAAACTGGAAACGATTATTGATGCACGCAAGCAAGATTTAACGCGCGCGCTTCCAGATCTTTCTGCGCTCTACAATTTGCATGGCGAAGATGGATCGATTCGATTTTATGATGGCATCGAAGCGGTCAAATCGGTTTACGAAGCGCTTTTAAAAGATGTCCGTGCGCATGAAGACTATCTGATCGTCTCCGACATGGCACAGTGGCTCGCGCTCGATCAAGAGTTTTTTCTGGATTTCGTCGCACGTCGCGCGAAACTTCCGATCAACATTCGCATGCTGACGCTTCCCACAGAGGTTGGAAAAAAATACAAAATAAAAGAGCGACAATACAATAATATTGTTCGGTTTCTTCCAGAGAGCACAAAACTGACAACCAACCTGGTCATCATTCCAAAGCGGGTGGTCATTCATCAACTTGTTGAACCGGTGTTTGCCATGACGATTGAAAATCCGAGCATTATTCGCCTTCATCGAGAGCAATTTGAAATCATGTGGAACGCGCTTCCCGAAACCGATAAAGTTTGACAATTTAGCCTAAAATGATAGGGTCTGCTGACCCCATTTTGGGTTTCGCCAACAGAACAGAGACGAAAGGAAACCGTCACCGTGGACACGAAGCGACTCATCACCGATGCAGCAGCAATATGGGACGCAGAAGTGCTCCCGACGCTGAGGCGGTACATCGAGATCCCTGCCCAGAGCAGGGACTTCGACCCGGACTGGAAGGCGAACGGCCACATCGACGCGGTGCTGGCGTTGGCTCGCGACTGGGTGATGGAACATGCACCACCTGCCACGATCGTCGAGATCGTCGAACGCGACGGCCGTACGCCGGTTCTGCTCATCGAGATCCCGGCGACGGACGATTCCGGCGAGACGGCGTTCCTCTACGCGCATCTGGACAAGCAGCCGCCCTTCGAGGGGTGGGACGCGACGCGTGGACTCGAGCCCTGGAAGGCGGTCGACATTCACGACGAGCGCGGACATCTGCTGTTCGGACGCGGTGGCGCTGACGACGGCTACGGCGTGTTCGCGGCGATCACGGCGATCGGCTGCCTCGAGATCCAAGACATCCCGCACCCGCGGTGTGT
>JBBTCR010000207.1:2657-4708 GCA_038043105.1 Bacteroidota bacterium | reverse complement strand
TCGCTCGTCCTGGCTCAGAACAAACGAGCAATCACGTTTGATGATTTCATCAGCTTCGGCCGCGTCACCGATCCTCGAGTATCGCCAGATGGCAAGACCGTTGCCCTTGTGGTGACCTATCACAACAAGGTCGAAAATAGAACGAACAGCAATATCCACCTCGTTTCTATCAACGGTGGTGAGGTCAAACAGCTCACGATGGCAAAAGGTGCAAACAACAATCCTCGCTGGATGCCTGATGGTGAATCCGTCGCGTTTGTGTCCACACGCGATGGAGAGTCGCAGATTTGGATGATTCCTGTCGGCGGAGGAGAGGCGAAAAAGGTTTCGAAGATTTCAACCGGAGTCTCCGACATGCAGGTCTCACCCGACGGAAAATGGTTCGCTTTCGCTTCGGAGGTGTTTCCCGATTGTCCGGATGATGACTGCAACCAGAAACGGAACGAGGAGATGGAGAAGGGTAAGGTGAAGGCGAAGATCTTCGACCGGCTCCCGTACCGGGTGTGGAATGGGTGGAAAGACGGCAAACGCAATCACCTCTTCGTCTTATCGACCGACGGCGGGAAGCCTTTCGATGTGACTCCGGGGGACTATGATACGCCGCCAATCGACCTTGGTGGGAACTGGGATTACGCTTTCTCGCCCGATAGCAAAGAGATCGCCTTTACCCGCAATCCTGATCCGATGGTTGTCATCAGCACAAACAATGAGGTCTATGTAGTCCCCGTCGCGGGAGGATCGGCGAGGAAGTTCACGGAAAATCCTGCAAACGACTGCCAGCCTCTCTACTCACCTGACGGCAAATACATCGCCTACCTGCAGATGAAACGCCCCGGCTTCGAGGCCGATCAGAAGCAACTGATGCTCTATGAGCCATCAACGAGTAAGCTGACCAACCTGACGGAGGGTTTCGACTGCAGCGTCAATGAGGTAGTTTGGTCGCCTGACTCGAAGACGATTTATTTCAATGCTGACGACAAGGGGAATGAGTCGATCTTTAGGCTCGCTCTCTCCACCCGAAAAACTGAGCCTCTCATCAGCAAGGGTTATAATCACTCCATCCGATTGACCCCCGACGGCAAGACGCTGGTGTTTCTGAAGGAAGCGATCAACCAACCCGCGGAAGTCTATCGAATGGACTCTGATGGGAAGAATCTCAAAAGACTCACCTCGTTGAATGACGACAGACTTACCCGGCTTGATCTCAATCCTAAGGAAGATTTCTGGTACGAAGGCGCAGGCGCAACGAAGATCCATGGGTTCCTTGTGAAGCCCCCGGCGTTCGATGCATCGAAAAAATATCCGATGATTCTGCTCGTCCACGGCGGACCGCAAGGTCAGTGGGGGGATCAGTTTCACTACCGCTGGAATGCGCAGATGTTCGCGTCTCGAGGATACGTCGTGGTG
This sequence comes from Bacteroidota bacterium, assembly GCA_038043105.1. GTDB lineage: Bacteria > Bacteroidota > Ignavibacteria > UBA10030 > UBA10030 > VGWB01. Next base: position 3,301 of record JBBTCR010000207.1, on the reverse strand, counting down.
TTGATCAATCCGAGAGGGAGCACAGGGTACGGTCAGCACCTCACCGACGAAATCAGCGGCGATTGGGGTGGCAAGGTATACGAAGACTTGATGAAGGGCGTTGATTATGTTCTCAAGGCTTACCCGTTTATTGACGGCTCAAGGATGGCTGCGGCGGGAGCGTCGTACGGAGGATACATGATCAATTGGATGGCAGGTCACACGGACCGGTTCAGGTGCCTCGTCTCGCACGATGGTGTTTCTCATCCGATGAGCATGTACGGAACGACCGAAGAACTCTGGTTCCCGGAATGGGAGTTTGGCGGAACACCGTACAAGAATCCTGAGTTGTATCAAAAGTGGTCACCGCTGGCGTACGCCAGCCAATTTAAAACGCCGATGCTTGTTGTCCATGGACAGCAGGACTTTCGGGTGGATGTGAGCGAAGGATTTCAGGTGTTTACTGCGCTGCAGCGTTTGGGTGTGAAATCAAAGATGCTCTACTTCCCGGACGAGGGACACTTTGTGACGAAACCGGCAAACGCAGAGCTGTGGTATGGGACCGTGCTGGATTGGGTGGATGAACACACGAAGTGACAGTTCTTCTCGGCAGAAATAACACAGCCGCCGCAGGAATGCCTGCGACGGCTGTTGTTTTTCCCACC
>JBBTCR010000207.1:0-2557 GCA_038043105.1 Bacteroidota bacterium | reverse complement strand
GACCGTTGTTCTTCTTGTACTCCTGATAGAACAAGGTGCAGAGTTTTCGAACACGCGCACTCTCATCAAGCCGAGCTGACTGCTTGATGGCATAGATGCCGACAGGGTCACCGATCTTGTACAAAGACAACGCCGCAACAATTCGAGCCCGCTCATCGGTTTCGTGTTTGAGCATGTGCATCAGCGGAAACAGGGCCTGGGCACTCTGGATGTCACCAAGCATCATTGCTGAACTGGTGCGCAATCCGAAATTGTCCGATTGAATCCCTGCCAAGAGATTGGCTTCGACCAGTGATTTGTTGAAGCTCGGTCGAATGTCCCTTTTGTCCACTATGTCACCTCCAAACGCAGCCGCGGTGAATGCGATCGTAAGCACGAGGGTCAACGCAATTACCAGTTTGTGTTTCATACGCCCCTCCTTTAAGAGGATATTGAGAACTTATTGAATTACTGAGACGCCCGTCGGTTTCTCGATTCGGACTCTGTGCAGCACAATCAACTGATCTTTGCTGCTCTATTTGATAGGACGCCTCAAGGAAGAAATGGTTCATAAAATGTGGTGAAAGTTGACTCGAGTGGGGTGAAACTGTCCTCACACGGGACGGAATCTGCCCGCAGGAGCGACAAAACGGCCGGATTCGTTACCATGCATCTTGATTCTCTCGCCGATTGTTGCCAACTTCACGTAACCCTGAACAACATAAGGCTGGTGTAGACCTATGAAAACCATCACACTGCTCGTACTGATGCTCGCGACGATGAATAACCTCACGGAAGCTCAAATGAAGTCCGATCTCCCCATGCCGCCAGTCGCCAAGAGAGTGGCAAAGGTGGACACGATTCACGGCGATGTTCGCGTTGACGATTATTATTGGCTGCGCGAGAAGACTCATCCTGATGTCATCGCGCATCTCGAGGCGGAAAACAAGTATATGGAAGCGATGACGAAGCCCATCGAAGGTCTGAAGGAAACGATCTACAAAGAAATCCTGAGTCGCATCAAGCAAACGGACCTGAGCGTCCCGTACAAACTCGGCGACTATTGGTACTACACGCGCACGGAGGAGGGGAAGCAGTACGCGATCTACTGCCGGAAGCGAGGGACAATGGAAGCGCCCGAAGAGGTCACGCTCGATCTGAACGAGCTGGCAAAAGGGCACAAGTTCCTTGGCTTGGGCTTGTACGCGGTGAGTGATGATGGGAATCTTCTGGCGTATTCTCTTGACACGACGGGTTTCCGACAATACCAGTTCGCCGTCAAAGACCTCAGAACTGGTCAGGTGCTGCCGGATGCTGTCGGTCAGGTAAACGTCGCGGTCTGGGCCGCCGATAATAAGACACTCTTCTACGTCAAAGAAGACCACGCCAAGCGTCCGTATCGGCTTTTCCGTCACGTCCTCGGTTCAGCGAAGGATGATCTCCTCTTTGAGGAGAAGGATGAACTCTACAGGATCTGGACCTATCGCTCCAGCGACAAGAAGCTCATCTTCATGCAATCCGGAAGCTCGATCACAAACGAAGCACACTACATTTTGAGCGACCAACCCGCCAGCGCGTTCAGTCTGTTGTATCCGCGGGAAGTGGGTCACGAGTTCTCTGTGGACCATCGCGAAGGCTTGTTCTACGTTCGTACGAACAGAGGCGCAAAAAACTTCCGGCTCGTCACGGCCCCTGACGCCGATCCTCAACCAAAGAATTGGAAAGAACTCCTGCCCCATCGGCCAAAGGTGAAGCTCGAGGGCGTAAGCCTCTTCAAGAATCACGCGGTCTTCGTCGAACGGGAGAACGGGCTCATCAGGCTTGTTGTGTATGACTTCCGAACAGAACAGTCCAAGAATATCGACTTCCCCGAGCCGGTGTATTCTGCCTTCCCAAGCAACAACCCCGAATTCAACACAACACGCTTTCGCTATTCCTATCAATCGTTCGTAACGCCGAGCTCGGTGTTTGACTATGATATGGAAACAGGCAAGAGCACCCTGTTGAAACAGACGGAGGTCCTCGGCGGATACAACCCGAGCGCCTATGTCTCTGAACGTCTGTACGCCAAAGCAGCAGATGGCGTGACGATTCCTCTTTCGATCGTGTACAAGAAAGGGACCAACCAGGATGGCTCGAACCCGCTCCTCCTGTATGGGTACGGAGCCTACGGGGCTTCTCAGTCGGCGACATTCTCTGTTCCCCGCCTGAGCCTTCTCGATCGCGGCGTGATCTTTGCGCTTGCTCATATTCGGGGTGGAGGTGACCTTGGCGAGCAGTGGCGTGAAGATGGCAAGATGCTCAAAAAGAAAAACACGTTCACCGATTTCATCGCGTGCGCGGAGTACGTGATTCAGGAGAAGTTCACCTCACCAGAGAAGCTTGCCATTCAAGGAGGAAGCGCAGGAGGGTTGCTCATCGGCGCAGTGCTGAACATGAGGCCTGATCTGTTCAAAGCTGCCCACCTGGCAGTGCCGTTTGTGGATGTCATCAACACGATGCTCGACGAATCGCTGCCGCTGACCGTCGCTGAGTTTCTGGAATGGGGGAATCCGAAGAAGAGGGAAGAATACGCCTA
>JBBTCR010000206.1:0-1833 GCA_038043105.1 Bacteroidota bacterium | reverse complement strand
GGAAGAGATCAAATACAGAATGAAAGGCGTCTATTCGTCGGGTGAGGGGGCCGTTGCTACTGAGGGTGTACGACAACTCTGGCTCGAATATTTGCAGCAGAGGGGGTGGCAAATTGGACGATATGCTTCCTTTGAGGAATTCTGGGATCGCTTGCTGGAACACGGCGGCTGGTGGAATCCGATCCGGAAGAAGAAAAGTTGGCGTGAGGTCTTTCGTACTCCCTCGGGGAAATTCGAATTCTACTCGCAAAAGCTCAAGACATCTATCGACCTACTTGTTGACGAAGTTGGCGGACGAAGATCGCCCCAGAATGTGGAGTTGGTTCTCAATCGGCTAAATATATCAGCTCGCGGGGATACGGTTTTCCTTCCTCATCACGAGCAGGTCCCATACGAACAGGATATGCCCCTGCATCTGATAACGTTTCGCGTGCTGCCAAATCGCGATGGCCAGGCCAGCAATCTACCGATGATGCAGGAGATGTTTGGCTATGCGACACGTCGCTACTGGAGCTCTTGGGTTGAAATACATCCGGAGACTGCAGCAACGTACGGTATTGCAGATGGTGCGTGGGTTTGGGTGGAATCTTCGATAGGACGCGTCAAAGTCCAGGCGATACTATCCCAGGCTATCATGCCAAATGTTGTGGCAATCCCGTTTGGGCTGGGCCATACCTCGTACGGTCGGTATGCAAAAGGGCACGGTGTGAATCCGCACTGGATCCTTCGAAATCTCTATGATCTGATTAGTGGAAAACCTGCGCTAGAGGCAACCAAAGCAAGGGTCTCTTTGGCCAGTTAAGCCGGGAGCAGACGCAATGCCAAGATGGGCGATGGTGATAGATCTGGACAAATGCACGGGCTGCGGTGCGTGTATGGCCGCCTGCAAAATGGAGAATAACGTCGCAATTGTCGATGCTGAGGAGGCGAAGGCAGGCCGCGCGTTGCTCTGGATGGATATCATTACAACTCACGAAGGCGAATATCCGAACGTCCTGGCGAAACGAGTGCCCAAACCGTGCTTCCAGTGCGACAATCCGCCCTGCACGAAGGTCTGTCCCGTGCGGGCGACGTACCGTAACGAGGAAGGATTGGTAGCACAAATCTATCACCGCTGCATAGGATGTCGCTATTGCATGGCAGCGTGCCCCTTCACCGTGAAAGTTTTTAATTGGTATGAGCCACGATGGCTCGATGGAGCTACCACGTGCTTCAATCCGGACGTCTCATTGAGAATGGTGGGAGTAGTTGAAAAGTGCTCATTCTGCGCTCACCGTTTGCAGCATAACAAAGAGGTTGCTGATCTTGAGGAGAGGCCGCTCCAAGACGGAGAATACATGCCCGCGTGCGCAGAAAATTGTCCAGCAGATGCAATCTATTTCGGAGATCTCGAGAATAGGGAGAGTACGGTTTACAGGCTTTCCCGCAGCTACCGAGCTTCTCGGGTCATGGAGGATCTCGGTGTTGAACCAAAGGTCTTTTATCTCTCGAAGCGAATGACGTGATGGATAAGACTTCCCAACACGACATCGAACAGGATGCCGCGTTATATCGTCCGCTGTATGAGACAGGAAAAGGCTACTATGTCGCTGGTGGAATATTCCTGGCAATCTATCTTTGGGCGCTTTACATGTACTATTCTCAGCTCCGGATGGGATTGGGCGTAACAGGGATGAATCAACCCGTCACGTGGGGATTTTACATTGTCAATTTCGTCTTCTTCATTGGGATCAGCCACGCCGGCACATTGATTTCAGCCATCCTGCGTCTGTCGAAAGCAGAATGGCGCAGGCCCATCACCCGAATGGCAGAGGTCATAACGGCAATTGTCCT
>JBBTCR010000205.1:0-1725 GCA_038043105.1 Bacteroidota bacterium | reverse complement strand
CGGTGGACCTGCACGGCTGCGCTTTACCTCACTGCGCCCCCCTCCTGCGGCTGCTCCGCCGTTGGCCGGGACGCCCCTTTGCGCGATGCGACGCACCGGTTCCATCGGATACCCTTCTTCGCCCCTCATTTCCCTGCAAATCCAGATTGATTCCGGCATCCCGACGACCATATAAGTATTAAGACAGTCTTTCCTGTGGGAGGGAAACTCCCGTGGGGAAAAAGAATGAAACGTCCAGATGAGTATCTCCGGGTTCAGAAAAACCCGTTCCTGCTTTTTTGTCAGGATCCGAGGCGAAAGCGGCGATGTTCCCTACTCTGCCAGGTCGGCGCGGCGCTCCTGAAGAGTTTTCTCGCCAAGCCACCTGCGGGGGTTCCCGCACATCATGCAGGAGCAGAGTGTGCTGGTATGAGCGAGGATCCCTATTTGGCGTGGGTCGTTCCGGAAAGTGCCACCGTAATAGCCACGGACACGTTTTTTGATGCGCTGTTCGTGGTGTCGGCGGAACGATCGGGAGGACATAAAAATAATTTATCACGGAAAGTGGAGGAGATCGAGCACCGGAGCACAGCACCGGAGCATTGGCTCTCCGGGAAGGACGAATCAGGGCGCCGGGAGAAGAGGCTTTCGATGTCAACACTAATGCTTGATCGAGAGCAGCGGCATGAGATAAAGGAGCAGCAATGAAACGCGGGAAGCGCAGGGACATGCGAGCTATCTTCGAGAAGAGACGGGACGACCGGAAGGAGGTGCAGGAACTTCTTTTGAGTCTCAAAGAGCGATTGCCTACCCTGGAGAAACTTCTTGATGGGTGTGAAGGCGAATGGGGCTACGAGGATCCTATCTATCGCTTCTACCACCAGAGCTTCAAAGTGTACCGCCTCCAGGACAGCACGTCGGAAATCGTGGAAGCACTCAAGTCGCTCCGCCAGGGTGCATCCCTGAACGAGTGGTTCCTCAAAATCGTTCAGGAAGGCACCGGGAAGAAGTTCTCGATGGAAGACAACGATAACTGGCTGGCGGTGACGAGGCCAATCGTGGAGGCTTTCTTCCACGCCCGTTACTTCTTGGAGATGGCAGTCCGGTATGGGCGAGAATTGGAATCCCCGCCTTTGCCGCTTCCCAGCGGATGGGCCGCTTTTTTGTACCTCTATAATCTACGATAGAGGGGCAGCCCGAGACGGATCAGGGGGTTTCGTGGGTTTTCGGGTGCAAGATGACACCCTATGAAGAAATTGGCAACCCTATAGAAAGGACGCTTGTAGCGGCGTCAAGAATCGTCCTTCACCTTTTCAAAATCCGTACAACATTGTTAAGCGCATCGCGTATCTTTTTTTCTTTCTCGGGTGCGCGATTTTGTGGACTGGGATGCGGCATTTTCACCACTTCGATTTTGCTGGAACGGAGATTTTCCCTGAGAAAGTCCTCGACACGTTGGGCTTTTTCCCCTACAAGAACAATGATTCGAAGATGACGACGCAAATCTTTTAGACGCAAAAGTCGTTTTAGATACTTCGTCCCTTCATCAATATCCTCTTGAGGGATCTCCCCGTTAGGCTTCTTCCTGATGTACCATGGCACGATATTCCATAAGACTGTCTTCTTCCTGGCCAGATCCTTCACCTCCGCACTGAAGTTCTCTGCGGTTTGGTCGTCATTGTCGCGGGAAATGAAGCCGCTTACGACCGCCATGCGACCAGGGGCCTCAAGGAGGAATAAACAGCG
>JBBTCR010000204.1:0-6857 GCA_038043105.1 Bacteroidota bacterium | reverse complement strand
CATGGGCTATTGGGGAGAGGCGTTTCAGATCTTCGGTGATGTTGAAGAGCGGTTCCGCAACAAGCAGGTCGGATACGACATTTACGACGGGCGGGAGGCATATTACTACATCGGAAGACATTTTTTTCTTGCTGGCAAACTCGATGAGGCTCTGGAAAATCTCTACAAGTGCGATGAACTGTCCCGCAAGACTGACAAAGACGGAGCATCCGGTTTCATGTCGATGGCGAACCTCACCATTGGCTTGATCTACGATTTGCAGAAAAAGCGCGGTTCGGCGCTCGCGCAATATCAGAAGGTGCTCAACATGAAAGAGCACGAGACCACACACAAGGAGGCACGCCGACATATGGAGCGGCCGTACACCCGAAACTGATGACTCTACAAGCTCTGCTGTTTGGTTTGATAGCGGCGTTTGCCGAAGTTCTGGGTGGCAGCCTCATTTATTTGAGGAAGTCGTGGCCGCAGCGCGCGCAGGAAACGCTGCTGGCCCTCGGTGCCGGCTTCATCCTGGCTCTGGTGTTCCTGAAGCTCATTCCTGAAAGCATTAAGACACTGGGAGAAACGGCTGCACTTTACTGTTTGCTCGGGTTTGCGACGATTCACTTCTTTGAGCACACCATCGTCGGTCATCTTCATTTCGGCGAGGAAACGCACCCTGAAGTAATGGTATCGAAAGCTGCCAGTTTCTCCGCTTTCTCCGGCCTGTTGGTCCACGCGTTCTTCGATGGTTTCACGATTTCCGTGAGCTTGCACTTTGATTTCCAGCTCGGAGTGCTCGTGTTTCTGGCAGTACTTCTTCATAAGTTCCCTGAAGGCCTGACGGTAGGATCGATTGTGCTCGCTTCGGGCTATCCGAAGAAGACTGTTCTGATTTCATCGCTGGGACTTGGCGCAGCGACGATGCTCGGTGTCTGCGCCGTTCTCGTTTTTCAACAAGTGAGTGAAGGATTGATCGGAATGGGATTCGCCTTCTCTGCGGGTGTCGCAGTGTACGTTGGCGCGAGCGACCTGATCCCGGAGATCAACAAATCAAAAGACCGGATACCACCTCTCGTGGTGTTTGGCGGAATGTTGCTTTTCTACTTGAGCGATCGTGCGCTGGAGTCCTTGCTGCGCTAGTGATCGGAGAGGGGGGAAAAGAGGAGAGAGGTTAGAAACTCATTCCAAGCGAAATGCGATGCAGCCCGCCAATCTTTCCGTATGAGTTGAAGGCGTAATCGAGAACGTAGTCCCCGAAGAGAATTCCGCCCCCCAGCGAGATCCCAGCCAAAGACGCGCTGGTGCCAAGTTTCAACTCCTTCCGCTGTTCGTTATTGTAGCCGACCCGCAATCTGACCGATTCACTCATCAGAAACTCCGCGCCGAATGAGAAAGAGCTGAAACGCTGGAGGAAGTCTTCTTGTGTCTCGTTCAGTTTGTGGAAGTTGAGATTGAGCAAGACCGGGAGATGCTCCGGCCGCTTCGTAATTCCAATCTTGACGTCGAGGGGAAGGGATTCTTTCGTCTGAAGGTATGAATTGATCTGAGTACCAAGCGTAAGCACGCTGGCGCCAATCGTGATGTTCTCCGATGGAATCTGATAGAGCACCCCGGCATCGAGCGCGAGAGCGAACGAGTTCATGTTGGCAATCGAAGAATAGATCACTTTGACGTTCATGCCGACAGTCGTAAGCTCATCGATCGATCTACCCATTCCAACAACAAATGCGAGGTCCCTGGCGCCGAATGTTCCCAGGATGTTCATCGACTCGTCGGTTTCCGTGAACGAGCCGTAATCGAGGAAGATGATTCCACCACCGAGCGTTCCGATTCCCTCCAAGGAATGCGCGTAGGAGATGTGTCCGCCGTTGACATCGAGCAGGTGCTTCAGAAAGCCAACGGAACCTTTTGGGGCGGTGATGGTTGGTAGTGCCGCAGGATTGTAAAAGAGCACATTCGGGTCGTTCGTCATAGAGACGAAACTCCCGTTCAGCGCGGCTGCCCGTGCGCCGACTTCGTTTCGTAAGAAGCTGTACGTGCCTTTGCCGTTACCTAAACTCGTCGAGTGGGCGACAAGAATCGCCACACAGAGGATCAGAGATCGTCTCATCACTCTGAATCTACCAAAATACGCGTTGAATTTCAAGGCGTTCTGCTGCTCCACCACGTCCCATCATCGCAAATGCAACCGTCTCTCTCGCCGAGGGACGTCATGAGGAAAAATATCCGTTGCAACTCAGAGTGATTTTGACTATCTTAACAACGAAATGAAGCAAGAGTACCCCTGGAGAGAGAGATGAAACCTGGAATTCACCCTGATTACAAGAAATCGATTATCACCTGCGTCTGTGGTAACACCTTTGAGACCCGTTCAACTGCAGGGAACCTCCACGTAGAAATATGCTCGAACTGCCATCCGTTTTTCACGGGGAAGCAGAAGCTCGTCGACTCAGCCGGGCGAGTGGAGCGGTTCAATAGGAAATATGCGAAGAAGACCGCTGCAGCAACCAGCTAGAGCCTCTGCGGTCTGATGGATGGAGGTGCGGAATGTATTTTGAAGATACATTCCGCATTTTCGTTTTTGTGCGCTGCACACCTCGTTGTGTTAGCTCGAAAAACGCATGAGCCAAGAACGCAACATCATGAGTCAGGATGTCGAAACGCCCAATCTCTATCGGGGCCCGCGCGGGACTGCAGTAAAAATCCTCAATCGCGTCGATCGCTCTGACGCGTATCTCGATCGTCTTCTCGACGCAGAGATGCGTACGAACGAGATGAATGAGCTGGACAAGGGACTGCTCAACGAGATTGTGACGGGCGTAATCCGATGGCAGATGAAGCTGGATTGGGTGCTCACTGGATTCTTCCACGGCAATTTCACCAAGGCAGAGACCAATATCAAGAACGCGCTGCGCGTAGCGTTGTTTCAAATTCTGTTCTTGGACAAGGTCCCGCACTCTGCCGCGGTCAATGAATCGGTGGAGTTTATCAAGCGATTGCGAGGCCAAAAAGTAGCCGACCTCGTGAACGCTATCCTGCGCAATATCCTTCGCAACCTCGACAACATCCGCTATCCTGATATCAATGAGGACAAGATCCAGCACCTTGCCGTCGTTGAATCGCATCCTGCTTGGCTGGTCAAACGATGGGTGGCCCGTTTTGGTTACGATGAGGCTCGCAAGTTGTTGACGGCGAACAATCAACGGCCTGATCTCACACTGCGTGTCAATCGGTTGAAGATCGATTTCAATTATTTTCTTTCCCAGCTGGAACAACATCAGATTCAGTTTTCTCGCTCGGAGTATCTCGACTATTTCGTGCGTGTGAAACACATGGCGGGCATCGGAAGCTCGGAGATGTTCCGGCAGGGTTTCTTTCTGGTCCAGGACGAGAGTGCGGGACTTGTAGTTCATTTGCTTGATCCGAAGCCTGGTGATCGAGTGATCGACATGTGTTCTGCGCCGGGAGGGAAGACGACGTTTATCGGTGAACTGATGAAGAACGTTGGAGAGATCGTTGCCGTTGATCGCTATGAGACGCGCCTCAATCTCGTCAAGAATGCTTGCCAGCGGTTAGGGATTGCGAACGCTCATTTCGTCGCCGCAGATGCGGCAACGGTGCAGAGTGCCGCGGCGGAGAAGGTGCTGGTGGACGCTCCCTGCACAGGACTAGGCGTGTTGTCCAAGAAACCGGACGCGAAATGGAAACGGGAACCGGAAGATCTCGTGAAGCTCGTGGGAATTCAACGTAGCATTCTTGAAAATGCTGCACAGCATGTCAAACCCGGGGGAATTCTCGTTTATAGCACGTGCACGACCGAGCCTGAGGAGAATTTCGATCTCATAAAAGGATTCCTGTCAATACACTCTGAGTTCACAATTGAAAATGCAAATCAATTTGTCGATGGACGTCTCGTTGCCTCCGAAGGATATGTTGAAACGTTCCCGCACCGCCACGGCATGGATGGCTCGTTCGCGATCAGACTGAAGAAATTAACCTGACTCCTCTTCCCAGAGTACTTTGTGTTCCAGAAGTTTTCTCCCTATATTCTCACCGCGCTTGCGTTGTTCTGAAATCGAGCCACTGTCGTTTTTGCACGTCACCTCTCGTTTCTAAATCGCATCTTCAGTAGTATCATGGAGTATCGATATGGTACGTATCGTAACCTTGCTTGCCGCTGTGGCTGTCTTCTTCTTCAGCGCACAGCTTGTTTTCGAAACCTCCAGGCGCACAACACGTCATCCCACGTCGCACGATCCTTTTGTATCGACATTTTCCATTGCCGGCATTGATCTCGCGAACGGAGACGTGGGGGTGGCGGTGCAATCAAAATTTCCTAACGTCCGACCCGTCGTGCCCTGGGCGGAAGCGAGTGTGGGCGCTATCGCAACGCAATCCTTTGTCAACGTCTCGTACGGGCCAAAGGGTCTAGCCTTGCTGCGTAATGGTGCTACTGCGGAAGAGGCGCTGAGAATTCTTATTGCAAACGATTCGGCGCGTGACATTCGTCAGGTTGGCATCGTTGACGCCAAAGGCAACTCGGCTAGCTGGACCGGGAGGGAGTGCTTTGACTGGGCCGGAGGGATCGCGGGAAACAGCGTCGGCGGGAAAGGACAAGTCATCGTGGGAAGGGACTTTGCAGCGCAAGGAAACATTCTGGTTGGAAAGGAAACCGTCGAGGCTTTGGCAAGGACGTTTCAGGAGAACAAGGGCACGCTTGCTGACAGACTGCTCGCTGCCTTAGTGGCCGCTGGCAAAGCTGGCGGGGATCGTCGGGGGGAGGAGTCGGCCGCTCTTCTCGTGAAGCGAAAGGGTGCTGGATACGACGGCACAACGGATGACCTCGTTGATATCAGCATCTACGATCATCAAAAACCTCTTCAGGAGCTCGAACGGCTCTACAAGCTTCACAAATTGTACTACTTTAGAACCGACCCGGGGAATCTGATGAAGATCGACGCCACCATCTGCAAAGAGCTGCAAACCATCTTGAGCACGAAGGCTTACAAAGGATTTGAATTCTACGCCGGGCCTGCTCATGGCGCCTTTGATGCAAAAACGAAGAAGGCCTTGCAGGATTTCATGGGATGGGAGAACTACGATATTCGTATTCGAGATGATGATCAGATTGATAGGGAGGTGCTGGAAGATATCCGAAAGAACTATGCGGAGTGGAAAGCCGGAAAGAGGTAAGAACTGAGAAGTAAGACGTGAGACGTGAGATGTGTGAAGTGAGATGTGGGATATGCGATGTGAGACACAAGAGGTGAGACGGAAGCCGTGAGACGTGAGACGAGGAATCTGAGATGCCGCTTGGAACGTAAGGATCGCTTCCGACCTACAACATTCAACATCAAACATATAACCTCCAATCTACAATCCTCAATCTCCCCATGAAAGCGATCGTCAAACCAAGACCGATAGATGGATACGATTGGCCGAAGGGTCTTCAGCTCATTGACAAGCCTGAGCCGAAGATCGAAGCCCCGAACGACGTTATCATCAAAGTCTATGCAGGGGCGATCTGCGGCACCGATGTGGGCATTTACAATTCGAAAGAGTCGCTCCGTGTGCAAATGATGCGCGCAAAGACCGATCCTGTAACTATCGGCCATGAGTTCAGTGGCAAGATCGTCGCTGCAGGAAAACAGGCTCGTCTGCATCTTGCCAAGTTGATGTTCCAGAAGGCAAAGCACAACATCGATCTGAGAAAGCTGGTGAGGCGGAAAACCGCCCGGTCTCTGGCCGCGGAGAAGAACTTCCTGAGTCTTGTGGAAAAGAAATTCTTCAGCACCGCTGAGATGCACGTCACCTGCGGGACCTGTTATCAGTGTCAGCTCGGAGAGTATCACGTGTGCCGGAATACGATCATCAAAGGGGTGCATGATGACGGCGCGTGGGCATCCTTTGTCAAAGTCCCCGCGGAGAACGTACGGCTCTTCTATCAACGAGAAATCTCTCCCGAGATCATTAGTTTCATGGACGCTCTTGGGAACGCGACCCACACCGTCATGTCCGCCCCGATTAAAGGGAGGACTGTGGCTGTGCTCGGCTGTGGAGTCCAAGGATTGATGGCGATTGCGGCTGCCAAATACGCCGGTGCAAAACGCATCTACGTCACCGATGCCTCGCACGAGGAATTCTCGCATGACAAACTCGTGGCAAATCGGTTTGCGCTGGCACGAACGTATGGAGCTGATCATTGTTTTGATGTGGCTCTTGAGGATGAGCGCACGGGCTTCTACGAAACGGTGATGAGAGAAACGAATCAGACTGGTGTTGATGTCGCGCTCGAAATGTCTGGGAGCTATCGCGCCTACGAGGATGCCGAGCGCGTTCTGCGCATGGGTGGAACATTCTCACTGCTTGGCATACCTTCCGGCACCATGCAAGTTGACTTTGCCAAGAATATCATCTTCAGCGGCATAACTGTCCATGGCATCATTGGGAGGCGAGTATTTCAAACGTGGGATCAAATGGAAGCGTTGTTGAAGGCCGGCCTCGCAAAAGAACTCATGAAGACCGGGTTCGTCACGCACCAGCTTCCTCTTGAAGAGTTCGACCAAGGGTTTGCCGCAATTCGTTCCGGCGATGCGTACAAGGTGTTGTTCAAACCATAGAATCCGGCCGTGGTGAAAAAGCAGAAGCACAGGCAGACTGAGCTATCTTGTTGTGAGAAGAGAAGGGAAGATGATCAAGTGTGTCGGTACAGACGTTGTCGATATTGAGGGCTTCTGAATAATTCTTTGTGGCGCGAAATCGGAAAAGACGGAAAGCTCGATTTTTTCGGTTCTTATCGGTAGGATGCCAAAGCGATCGCAGCGTTCACGAAAATCGGTGCGAAGACCACCGTCATGGGAAAGGAAAAGGACGAG
>JBBTCR010000203.1:0-7751 GCA_038043105.1 Bacteroidota bacterium | reverse complement strand
CAGGTGAAGCGTATACACAGCCTCTTGACGTGTGCGTTGCCACGACGCAAAGTGAAATCGGATATCTCCTCGAGCGAGGGTTGGAATGTGAGCTTCGCAAGGCAGGGTTCTATATGCCTGTAATGACGATCCTGACGCAGGTTCGTGTCAATGAGAACGATCCGGCTTTTCAGAACCCAACAAAACCCATCGGACCCTTTTACTCGAAGAAAGATGCCGAGGAGAAAATCCACCGGTTTAGCTGGACGATGGTCGAGGACGCTGCCCGTGGCTACCGCCGTGTCGTTCCATCCCCCGCACCTGTGGAAATTCTGGAACAGGAGATCATACGACAGATTCTCGAGCTGGGCATTATCGTGATCGCTCTCGGGGGCGGCGGGATACCCGTGATCGTACGTGAGGACCACAGCGTCGTTGGCGTCGAAGCGGTCATTGATAAGGATCGAGCTTCTGCCTTGCTCGCATCAGCGCTCGGGCTGGATTGCTTTATCATCAGCACGGATGTCGATCAGGTCTACTTGAACTACAAAACACCAACACAGCGCGGCATCAACCGTGCCACCGCCGATCTCATGCAGCATTACCTTGCTGAGGGACAGTTTCCTCCGGGCAGCATGGGACCGAAGGTTGAAGCGGCGATCCGATTTCTGCGCAATGGCGGCAAGGAGGTGATCATTACGACGTGTGACCTTTTGCTGGAGGCCGTTCACGGAAAGGCAGGTACTCTCATTACTCTGTAACATTATTGTCCTCGATGCCTATGAAACTGCAGCACGTTATAGAATCCCAACAGTTCTCCGTGCCCAACCTGATAGAGCTCTTTGCCCGAACGCGGCAAATGGAAAAGATCGTACAGCGCGGTGGGACTCGCGACTACGAAGACAAGGTGATGGCAACCCTGTTCTATCGACCTTCCACGCGCACGCGATTTTCCTTCGAAGCGGCGATGTATCGGCTGGGCGGCCGGGTGCTCTCTACGGAATCAGCGAAAGCGTTTTCTTCTGCCATCGAAGGAGAACAACTGGAAGACACCATCCGAATCATTGCGACGTATTGTGATGTTATCGTGCTGCGTCACAATGAAGAAGGTGGTGCAAAACGCGCTGCAGCTGTTTCGCCCGTGCCAATTATCAACGCGGGGGATGGAGCCGGAGGGCAACATCCCACGCAGGCTCTTCTGGATCTCTACACCATCTACGACGAGTGCAAAACACTCGATGGCCTTTCTGTCGCGTTAATCGGCGCTCTCGACACGGGCCGAACTGCCCGTTCGCTCGCATATTTGCTCAGCAAGTTCGAGCGAGTCAAGCTCTATTTCCTTGCGCCGCCGGAAATGCAGGTCAAACCGGATATTATCGAACACCTGAGCGAACACGATGTGTGGCACCATCTCACCTCCAACCCTGAGGAGGTTCTACCACACGTTGACGTTGTGTACCAAACACGCATCAATCGCGAACGCTTACAGCAAAAGGACGTTGAGCTATCGCAATATAATATTGACGCCGAGATGTTACAGAGGCTGAAGCCGAATGCCATCATCATGCATCCGCTGCCACGCTCAGTGGAGATTGATCCGGCTGTGGACCGAGATCCCCGCGCCGCCTATTTTCGCCAAGCACGCAACGGTCTTTTCGTGCGCATGGCGTTGCTGACGATGCTGTTTGATTCCGAGTAGCTGTCGAGATTTCTTGCTTCGGAGAATTGGGTATGACAACGCGAGAGTGCATTGAACTCGAAGAAGGCTACGGAGCGCACAACCATCATCCACGCACCAGTGTTGCGAAGCGCTTAAGAATGAAGGCGTCCCCTGCAAAGAAACTCACAGGTGTGTGATTCACATCGCTCCTCCTCTCGTGATCACGAAAGAGAAGATTGAATGGGCGTTTGCGCGAATCCAGAAAGTGATAACGTTCTTAAATCTCCACACTCCGTCAGTCGTTGAGAAGGACCTTGTATGGCTAAAGTGAAGCGCATCAACACGATCATTCTCGGCGCTGCTGGGCGCGACTTCCATAATTTCAATGTCATCTACCGCGATAACGAGCTGTACAATGTCATCGCTTTCACAGCAGCGCAGATCCCAAACATCTCTGGCCGCAAGTATCCTTCCGCGCTTGCCGGTAAGCTCTATCCGAAGGGCATTCCGATTTATGAAGAGAAAGACATCGAAGAGCTTATCCAGAAGTATCAAATCGACGAGGTGATCTTTTCTTACAGCGATGTTTCTTACCAGCATGTGATGAGCCTTGCCTCTCGAGCGGCAACTGCAGGTGCGCATTTCAAGCTCTTAAGCACTCGGCAGACAATGCTAAAAAGCACGAAACCGGTCATTTCCGTTTGCGCGGTTCGGACAGGAAGTGGTAAGAGTCAGACGTGCAGGAAAGCGTCGAGAATCCTGCGAGAAATGGGATTCAAAGTTGCGGCAATCCGCCATCCAATGCCGTATGGCAGTCTGGAGCAGCAGAAAGTCCAACGGTTCGCCTCCATTGAGGATCTTCGGAAGAACAACTGCACAATTGAGGAGATGGAGGAGTACGAACCCCACATCGTTAACGGCAACATCGTGTACGCAGGCGTGGACTACAAGGCAATCCTTGACCAAGCCGAAAAAGAGGCGGATATTATTGTGTGGGATGGCGGGAACAACGACACCCCATTCTATCAGCCCGATCTGGCCATCGTCGTCGCGGATCCCCTGCGCGTCGGCAATGAGCTCTCGTACTACCCAAGCGAAGCCAATCTGCGACTGGCGGACCTAGTGATTATCAACAAAGTGGATTCCGCACAGCCAGAAGCTGTCTTCACCCTGCGCGAGAACATTCGAAAGGTCAACAAAAAGGCCAGGATCATCGAAGCTGCTTCCCCCATCTATGCCGAACAGAGCGACCTCATCATGGGGAAAAGAGTGCTTGTGATCGAGGACGGTCCGACACTGACACACGGAGAAATGAAGTTTGGCGCTGGGACCGTTGCCGCTCAGAAATTCGGTGCTCGCGAAATCGTTGATCCCCGCCCATATTGCACCGGTGAAATCAAAAAAACGTTCGAGGCATACCCTGGCATTGGTGCGTTGCTTCCCGCAATGGGCTACAGCGACAGGCAAATCAAAGACCTCGAAGAAACTATCAACAAAGTTCCCTGTGATACCGTCATCATTGGGACACCCATCAATCTGAAACGTGTTATCAAGCTCAAGAAGCCGGCCGTGCGTGTGTTTTATGAGCTGGAGGAGATCGGCACACCCGACCTGAAGACGATTCTGAGCGAGTTTGTCAATACACTTAAAGCTTCGAAAGGAGTTGGTCAACGATGAATAAGAAATCTCTGACCAAGACTAAACGCTCTAACCGATCCCCGTACTCGCCCGAGACGCAGTTGATCTGGGGAAAATCATTCACGCCGAAATGGGATTATACCCATCATGTCGTCCCTCCAATTTCTTCTTCTTCAACATTCAGGCTGACATCCACGAAGCGCGGCGCCAAGGGATTTGTGGAGTTTGCACACCACGCCGGCGATTTCCTCGTGCAGTCAAAAGCCCCAATTTACATCTACGACCGATTGGGTGAACCGAATAAGGATCTCTTGGAAGAAAACCTCGCCACCGCTGAGCAAGGAGAGTGCGCGGTGACCTTCGCTACAGGCATGGCAGCCGTCTCGGCGGTCTGCGGAATTCTCCTTGGAAGCGGAAGCGAAATTGTCGCCCATAGAATGCTGTACGGTTGCACCTATTCTCTGTTCAAGAACTGGCTCCCGCGATACAGCATCAAAGTTACGTGGGTTGATTTCAACGACATCAAGGCATTGAACAATGCTATCTCTCCCAACACCGGGATGCTATATTTTGAAACGCCGGTGAACCCGACAATGGAGCTCATTGATATCCGAAAGGTCGTTGAGGTCGCGCAGCGGCAAAACGCTCACCGCAGCAGGTCGCACCGTATCTATACCGCTGTCGACAATACGTTTGCGACTCCATTCTGCCAGCGGCCGCTTGGACTGGGTGTGGACTTTGTCATTGAATCACTGACAAAGGGATTGTGCGGATTCGGGACAGACATGGGTGGTGTCGTCATCGGGCCGTGCTGGAGCTATGATCAGCTGCTGCTGTACAGGAAGGATTTCGGCGGCGTGCTCGGAGCCAAGAGCGCGTGGCCGATTTTAGTCTATGGTTTGCCATCGCTTGCGGTTCGTTTCCGCCAACAAATTCAGACTGCGCAAAAGGTCGCTGAATTCTTGGAGCGGGACAAGCACATCGGTCTTGTAAATTACCCCGGATTGGATTCATTCCACCAACGAGCGCTCGCACACACACAGATGCAGGATTATGAAGGTCACTTTGCTGCCGGGACGCTGATGTATTTCATCCCTAAAGGCAAGACAGCCACCGAACGTCACCGCAAAGCACTTCGCCTCGTCAACTACATCGCGAAGAAGTCCTACACCATGACGCTGGCCGTCAGCTTGGGCAATATCCGGACACTGATCGAGCATCCGGGCTCCATGACACATTCCGCCATCCCACCAGAAGAACAACTCAAACGGGGAATCGATCCGGGGGGCGTTCGACTCTCCATCGGACTTGAGAAAGCAGAGGACATCATCCGCGACCTTCAGCAAGCACTGAACACGATATAGTGCACAGAGACACCAGTCGCGCACTAGCTTTCTCAAGGCCTCAGAATGTGAGTCGCTCGGCTGGTTTTGCGCACATGCAGTTGCCCGGGTTGTGTTGAGTTTTTCAGCATCCCGGGCATTTCTATTTCTTGGAATGGTTCTTCCAAAATCAAGAACGTCTTTTCCCTTTTTTTTTCCCCTCCGTTGATACGCCAAGAATCATAGGCTGATGTCTTTCCTTTCTCTGGCACAATCCATGTTAAGTTATTGCCACACAATGGGTTTTCGCGTTCAGAGCATAAGGAGACCCGCTATGACATCGGTCGCGGTCAAGATTCAGGAGAATGCACCGGGTAAGTACTACGTCACGAGCGCGTGCAACGGATGTGGCATTTGTTTTTCCTACGCGCTGCAGAATTTCATGTACAGCAACGATCCCTCGTACTACTACATTTATCAGCAGCCTGCTGATGCCCGCGAGGAAGATGATATTCGGAGAGCTATCGAAGTCTGCCCGATGAACTGCATTCGAGACGACGGCGAGTTTCTGTAAGCCGGGACTGAGAGAATTCCAGATCAGGAGAGCGGCATGTTTCAGATCATCTCGAAGGAAGATCTCGCATCAACTATTTCGAAATTCGTCATTCACGCTCCGCTCGTCGCACGCAAGCGCAAGGCCGGGAACTTTGTGATTGTTCGTGTCATTGAAAGTGGTGAACGGATTCCGCTGACGATCGTCGACAGCAATCCGGTTGAAGGAACAATCACGCTGATAGTGCAGGCCATCGGCAAGACGACGAAGCTGCTTTGCACAAAGAAGGCAGGTGACCATCTCCTCGATGTCTTGGGACCTTTGGGAAATCCAACCCCAATTGAAAACCACGGTGCCATTGCATGCGTCGGTGGAGGAGTGGGCACAGCTGAGCTGTATCCGATAACGAAAGCTCTCAAGGATGCGGGCAATGTCATCTACAGCATCATCGGTGGGCGGACAAAGGAGCTCGTCATTCTCGAGCATCAGATGCGAGAATGTTCAGACGAAGTCTTCGTCACCACTGATGACGGATCGTATGGCCAGAAAGGAATCGTAACCGATCCGCTCAGGTTGCTTCTGACGCAGCCTCATTTCGGGATCAAAGCGGTGTATGCCATTGGTCCGTTGCCGATGATGAAAGCTGTTTCAAATCTTACAAAAGAATTTGGCATCAAAACTCTTGTCAGCTTGAACGCTATAATGGTGGATGGAACCGGGATGTGCGGTGGATGTCGGGTGACGATTGGCGGCAAGATGAAATTTGCCTGCGTCGATGGTCCTGAATTCGATGCCCATCAAGTCGATTTCGATGAGCTGATCCTGCGCAATCGAAGCTACGTAGACTTCGAGCGGTTGGCCGATGAGCGATTTACTAAGGAACTTGCGTCGACGGCGCAGAAGGTGGCATCATGACCGTGCTGAACCCCTTGAAGCCATCCGAGCGGATGAAAATACCGCGCCAGCACTCCATTGAGCAGGAAGCCGCTGATCGCGTGCGCAACTTTAGCGAGGTTTCCTTCGGCGTCGATGAGGAGCGGGCGCTGACCGAGGCCACGCGGTGCCTTGAATGCAAGAACGCGATCTGCATAGAAGGCTGCCCGGTGAGCATCGACATCCGTTCCTTCATTCAACTGATGCTGCAAAAAGACTACGCAGGAGCCGTCAACAAGATCCGAGAAGCAAATTACCTCCCCGCCATTTGCGGACGCGTCTGCCCGCAAGAGGAACAGTGCGAAATCGTGTGCACTCTCGGCAAGAAGCACAAACCGGTGGCGATTGGCAAACTTGAGCGGTTCGTGGCAGACTATGAATTGGAACACAACTTATTCGTTCCTCCTGTGATCACGGAGCACCGAGAAGAGAAAGTGGCTATTGTCGGCTCCGGTCCAGCGGGACTGACGTGCGCGGCGGAACTCGCTAAGCTTGGCTACCGTGTGACAATCTTTGAGGCGTTGCACGCCGTTGGTGGCGTGCTGAGATATGGTATTCCCGAGTTTCGTCTGCCAAGGAAAATCCTCGACCTTGAAACCGACCGCATCCGAGCGCTGGGCGTTGACATTCAGACGAATTTTCTCGTGGGACGAACGGCAACCATCGATGAGTTTTTTCATGAATGGGGTTTCAGTGCCGTCTTCCTTGGCACCGGTGCAGGAACTCCGAATTTCATGGGGATCCCTGGAGAAAGCCTGACCGGCGTGTATTCAGCCAATGAGTTCCTTACACGCGTGAATCTGATGATGGCAAACAAATTCCCCGATTTCGATACGCCCATCAGGATGGGTTCGCACGTAGCGGTGATCGGGGGAGGCAATACTGCGATGGATGCTGTGCGTACGTCCAAGCGCTTAGGCGCAGAGCGCGCGCTCTTGATTTATCGTCGATCGCGCGCGGAGATGCCCGCACGACAAGAAGAGATCCATCATGCCGAAGAGGAAGGAATCGAGCTCCTGCTGCTGACGAACCCGACACGTATTCTTGGTGATGATAAGCACTCGGCTGTTGGTATTGAGTGCCAACGAATGGAACTCGGCGAGCCTGATGAGTCCGGTCGCCGCAAGCCTGTTCCGATCAAGGGCTCGGAATTCCTCATCCCCGTTCAGATTGTCATTGAGGCCGTCGGTCAGCAGCCCAACCCGATTATCCAGGCAACGACATCAGGCTTGAAAACTGGAAAGCGTGGAGTTGTTGTGACTGATGAGAAGCAACAGACGAGCCGGCCTGGCATTTTTGCAGGCGGCGACCTCGCGCGCGGTGGTGCAACGGTCATTCTCGCCATGCGGGATGGCAAGGTAGCCGCGGCTGCGATTCACGATTACCTGACTTCCAGACGCTCCAACCTTCAAGACACGGCTCAACCAGAGAAGAAAGCTGAAGAGATAGCTGCAAAGTAACTCAGGCCAAGCTTCACTCACCTGCCGAAAGGAGGCGCGATCTCAATCGTCCGCTTCCTTGATTCAACTCTCAACACATCCCCCTGGGGTGATGATCACCACTCTTCCATCTCGAAGTGAATCCCTTGCGCATCGGCTAGATGCTTGATGTCCGCCATTCCCTGGGGATTACCGCAAGTGAGAATGACGGTGCTTTGAGGATTCAT
>JBBTCR010000202.1:0-3310 GCA_038043105.1 Bacteroidota bacterium | reverse complement strand
TCCCCGCCAATGACTGGGTCGATGTTACCGGAGCAGATCCCAACGCACTTGCGGTCACCAGGGTCCGCTACAACAGTCTGACTGGCCAGCTGACGGATGCCGACATCGCATTCAACGGATCCTTTGTGTGGAACATCGTGACGAACCCCGCCGATCCTGACTCAATGCACGACGTGCAGAATGCGGCGGCGCACGAAGCCGGCCACTTCAGCGGATTGGGTGACATTTACAATCCAGGGTACGCTCCATACCTCCCGTTTATGGGTACGGACAACGAATCGGTGACGATGTATGGGTTCATCAAGAAAAATGAGATCTCGAAACGCGATATCCATCCCCCTGATCAAGCGGGCATAGGTTACATTTACGCCAATCTGCCTGAGGATCGCGTGGACCTGGTCCTGGTCTTTGATGGATCGTCGACCTTTGCCTCGACATACAATGGCTTCGCTCCCTCGCAGCAAAGTGGAAGTGAACTTGTGAAGAAGATGAGGGACGGAGATCGGATCGGCGTGGTGCGACTGCCCAACACGGTCGTCACTCCCTTGACAGTCATTGATGCCGACAACAGAACTACTCTGGCTTCTCAGATCGAGAGTATGACAGCTGGGGGGACGAGCGGCATCGGGGAAGGTCTGCAAACGGGAGCGACGATGCTGATGACTGCCACGCCGCTGCCAAACCACGGCAGGGCAATGATCCTGTTCAGCGCCGGAGAAGAGACCAGCTCACCGAGCGCGCTCAGTCCGGCTGTGCTCCAGAGCGTAAGAGCCTCCGGCACACCGGTGTTCACCATGGGCTTCCCCGGAAGCACGGGACAGGATCTTGACAGCAGGCTTGCCGATTCAACCGGCGGCGCCTACTTTCTTACGGTCGACACGAGCATCAGCCAGGTTGTCAACACGATCTGGAACGCGCTGAGCGGGCTGCAGCTTCTCGCAGATACGGTGTTTGCCTCGAATTCACCAGGCTTCAATTGGCAAGGTGGCTTCAACTATCAGGGTGGATTCAACTGGCAAGGTGGTTTCAACTACCAAGGTGGCTTCAACTGGCAGGGTGGTTTCAACTGGCAAGGGGCACTTGTTGATCCGGGAACGGTGAAAATCCTCCCCGGTTTCAACTGGCAAGGGAGCACAGGTGTCCTGGCCCTGGTCCCACCCCAAGATGGGTTAACGATACCCACGGTCCCGCCCTTCACCATCCCTTACGGTTTCGCCGTGATAACTCCCGATAACGTAGGACAAATACCCACTCCGAACCAGTTCTTTAGCGCCATAAAGTATATCACGGGCGAGACGTTTAACTACTACGAAATCACTAATCCCAAGCCTGGCACGTGGACCCTTATCCCGGGAGGTGACCCGACGAACTCGACCGACGTTGAGGCATTGAGACTCTCCCTCATCGCATTTGCCGACGTGACAATGAGCGTTTCATTCAACAAGTCATATTGCCTGCAAGGAGACCAGGTCGTTGTCCAGGCGACTCTCTCCGAGGGTGGTGGGGCGCCGGTTCAAGAGGCCCTCTCCCGGAACGCGCAGAACACTCAGGCGTCGGGCCCGATCACCGATGCAACAGTTCAGGTGGCCATTACCGCACCGACGGGGACAGACCAGATCATTCGGCTCGTGCATACTGGAGGTGGCGTCTACTCCGGGACGTTCAGCGGCACATCGAGCGGAGGAAGCTACCGCTTCAAAATCAGCGCGACAGGACACCTCGCGGGTGTGCAGGAACCTTATAGTCGGCAGTACGAACAGTCGGTGTTTGTGGCGGTACCGTTTTCCTCTTCTGCCGTGCTCCTTGCAACCAACAGCGTCATCCTCAAGGAGAAGACTAGCGTCAAGTCCGGCGACATCATCGTCAACAATGTGAAGACCTCCAAGGGTGTGGCTGACGGCTACGAGTTGGCGTTGAAAGAGGGTACATCCACTCCCGCGGGATTTGCGTTGAAAGCCCCTACGATCCTGATCAAGGGAAAAGCTGACATCAAGAGTGACGTGTACAGCAACACGCTGAACACAAAATCGCAGATCGCACCGAGTCTCCTTCACAGCCCGGTTGCACTGCCGGTTGTTCAGAATCTCCCGCTCTTCCAATCGGCAACGCCTGGAACACAGGATGTTGTCGTCGCGGGTAATCAGACGCGTACCCTCCAGCCCGGTCAATATCGCGATGTTACGATTAACGCCGGCGGCAAACTGGTGCTGAGCGGCGGCGACTATCATTTCAACAGCATCACGGGGAAGGGGAGAGCATCTCTGCTCTTCTCGGGTCCAAGCGACGTTCGTATTCTGTCGACGTTCCAGTTTGATGAGCAACCAACTATTGGACCTGCCACCAATGCTCAGATTGATGCTTCGGACATCATCGTCTACATTGGTGGATCCAGCACGAAAAAACCCGCGATGCAGATCGGGGAAAAGGCAAACGTCGATGCTAACTTCTACGCTCCATTCGGCGAGACGATAGTCAAAGAGGAGTCAAAGTTGAGGGGCGCACTCATTGGCAGGGACATCACCATCAAAGAAAAGGGCCAGCTCACGCTTAGCAGCTACTTCCTTGCCCATCCCAATCTGCGGCGGGCAAATATGAGTGAAGAGTCTGAGGCATCGTCGGACGTGCCGAAGACTTTTGTTCTTGAGCAGAACTATCCGAATCCTTTCAACCCTGCCACGACCATCAGGTATCAGTTGCCTGATCAGCGTGAAGTCAAGCTGGTTGTGTACAACATCCTTGGCCAGCTTGTGAACACACTGGTCCAGGCAATTCAACCGGCCGGATCGTACACCGCCCGATGGGACGGGACGAACAACAACGGGATTTCAGTTGCCGGCGGCGTATATTTCTACCAGTTGAAGGCTGGTGATTTCGTTGTCAGCAAAAAGATGTTACTCTTACGATAGTACCCCTGCTGAAAGGTGGGACACGACGGTGCCAAGCCATCGCGGGTCGATCATCTGTGATAGCTTAGCGTGTTGTTGCACCTTGTGGACCAGAGTAATTGCATGAACAGCCTCATTCAGCGAGCTGGCACATACGAAAGATCTATTGAGGACACCTTGAGCCTGCATAGCTACATTTCCAGAACTGTTGTGATGGTTCTCTTGGCTCTCGTTGAATTCTCCGCAGCGAGTGGTCAGCAGAAGATCCTGTTTCATCATCTGACAGTGAAGGACGGCCTGTCCCAGGGGGGTGTGAACTGCATTCTTCAGGATAGCCAGGGGTTCATGTGGTTTGGCACGCAAGACGGATTGAACCGCTATGATGGCTATGAATTTACAGTTTTCAAACATGACCCTGCAGATCC
>JBBTCR010000201.1:0-3827 GCA_038043105.1 Bacteroidota bacterium | reverse complement strand
TTCCGCACTCTGGGATCCCGCAAATGAGCGGAATCCAAGAGCGGGACTGGCGCCTATGGCGGAAAACTGGGAACTAGTGCCGCTCCAACAAAATGATTGTACGATAGCCACGCGTTTTGTGTAGTTGGAGCGAGCACTGTGCCTCTTCGTCCGTAAAAGGATTTAATTGTAGAGGCACTAGAAACTGTCTTGTTAGCCTCCGCTCACCGGCGGAATGACTGCAACCTCGTCGCCGTGATGCAATGGATGATCATTCGGAACGTATTCTTGGTTAACGGCAAAACGCATCGATGAACCCCAATCCGAAAAGCGAGAATCTACGCCAGCAAGATACCTCAGAACATCCTGGGCGCTCGATGTATGCGGGAGCTCGATCTGTCGCTCGCCGAATCCGGCCATATCCTTCGCAATCGCAAACAAGCGTACGCGTATCGTCATACCGAAACTCCATCGATCTTCTTACAAGAGTTCAATCTCCACCTCATCACCTGCCTTAAGATCTTTGCGTTCCTCGGGAATCACGATGAGACAGTTCGCGATGACGAGCGACGAGAGCATCCCTGAACTTTGGGAACCTGTTGTACGAACAAACAAATTGCCCTGAACATTCCGCACAATCCCCCGGCTGAAGTGTCGCTTTTCGTCGGTCTTGGGAATATCGTGCTCCAGCTTCGCGGAAAGCTTTAGCGATGGCTTGTCGTCCACACCCCCTGACATCCTTGTCAGTGCCGGCCGCACGAATTGCAGGAACGTCACCATCGTGGAAACCGGATTCCCGGGAAGCGCAAACACGGGGACGATTCTGGACTGAGCACTCCGATACAGTCCGAACGCCATCGGCATGCCTGGTTTGATGTTGACTTTCCAAAACTGTATGGCGACACCCAGTTCTTTCAGCACATGGAGAACAAGATCATGCTTTCCAACTGAGACGCCGCCCGAGGTGACGAGCACATCGTTTTGCAATCCGAGTTCAATCTTCGAACGGATTTCCTCTTCATCGTCTCCCGCTTTTCCTAAGTCAACCGGGTTACCTCCGCTCTCCACGACGAGTCCCCACAACGTGTACGCATTGCTGTTCCTGATCTTACCCGGAGCGAGAGGCTCCTCGACCCCGACAATTTCACTGCCGGTTGTCAGCAACGCCACGCTCGGTCTGACATGAAGCTCAACGTGCGTGATCCCGAGCGAGGCCAGGACTCCCACACACGCCGGCGTTAGACGGGTTCCCTTCCTCAGCACAATTTCACCCTTTTGAGTTTCCTCCCCCCTCCGCCGGACATTGCGTCCTTCAGCAACTCGAGTATGAAGCTCGATAACGCCGTTGCGCAAGTCAACGAGTTCTTGTTCGATAACCGCGTCTGCCCCCTCGGGAATCGGCGCGCCTGTCATGATCCGAACAGCCGTCCCTGGTTGAAGCTCTCTTCTGGAAATCTGACCGGCGCTCACTTCACCCGCGATATTCAATCTCATCCGATTTCCACCGGTCGCGTTTGCAGTATCCGACGAGCGGATTGCATAGCCATCCATCGAGGAGTTATCGAATGGAGGAAGATCCATCCCTGCGACGACATCGGCCGCGAGGATTCGATGGTATGCCTCACGAAGAACTGCACTCTCAGTCGACATCGTGGGGACGGTTTGAAGGATCGCTCTTCTCGCGTCTTGAAAGGAAAGCATTCGACCAGATTTCAAGGTGTTGCAGTCAATATATCGAGAGGCTCCAGGAAAATCAAGGTGAACTTCCGACTCGGAAGGTAGGCGCAACTGCAATAGCTGATTGTAGAAATTACATCGTCGGGCCGGTGAGAGGATGGAAGGATGTCATCATTCGATCCGGGGATCTCAAAAGCAGGCGTAGAGTAAGAGTCTTGATTAGCTCCATTTTTCCTCTCTTGCCTGGCTGACCGATTTCTCTGGCACGCAGGTGGAGGCTAGGATTTACGATTCACCTACGAGGCACCAACGGCAGGAGATGAAACATATGGCAGCAATGAGGAAATTTGACGAGTCCGGTCTTGAAACTGTGGATGAAGCGGGGTCGAGTTGTTTTGTGCAAAATCTTTGGTCGGATTTGAACCGGGCTGGATTGAAACACATGAGACGAATGGCCATGGCGATCGACGAGATCGCTCCCTCACCCGGGTCCATGGTCTATATCATAGCACCACGACTTCCAAGTCATCATAGCGAACTGACGCCTGTCGCATTCTCTGCCCTGGATGTCAACACCCACTTGCAGATTGCCCAACTGTATTTGACATCGACCTTTGCTTCCGCCGTCGATTTCCTTGATTTCGCCCGCGA
The DNA here is from genome assembly GCA_038043105.1 of Bacteroidota bacterium. GTDB lineage: Bacteria > Bacteroidota > Ignavibacteria > UBA10030 > UBA10030 > VGWB01. Next base: position 1,520 of record JBBTCR010000201.1, on the reverse strand, counting down.
GAATTTTCCTTTTCGAATTTCGCACATTCGAACCCTCGGCGAGGCCCCATTCTTCAATCTCGCAGCCGGCGAGGGACATTACGAGTTTACCCACATCGCGGAAGCTCGAGGGACGCTGCACACCACCATTACGGATCCTTCCCGCGAAGGACTCTATAGTGTCCTTTCAAAGCTGACGTTCGCTGGAATCTTCACAGCCTCCGCGAATCTTCAGTCAGAGCGTGAGCTTGTGCAAGTACTGGTGAACTTCCTCTTCTTTCACAACAACCATCGCTCGCTTCCGTCGCTGGCCGGGAGAACCCCTCTTCAGAAATTGAAAACATTCCTCGAGTATCAGCATCTGCGCAGCTTCGACCCATTTGCATCCGTCACCCGAACGTGGTGAAAGCCAGAAGTCCGGTGAGCTGCGCCCACACGTCGAATTCCCACACGCCAATCGCACGCTGCATTTGCTCTGGAATTTTTCCTTGATTCTCAGGGCTCTATCCCGTACCTTTTGTCAGAAAGAACTCATGCACGCGAACGATTGACCCGGTAACGGTCAATTTTTTTGCAGGACTCGCGGATTCCGCAACCCGAGATCCTTAATCCCAGATTTGCAATTGGAAATCCGCGATTCGAAATGACAGCGGCGGGGTAGCTCCCGCCAATCCCGCGAAAAGCACGGGACGCAAAAAACGCGAAGGACGGCGGGCAGGCACTTGGTTACCTGTCCGCCATGTTTTGTGGCGGACCCGTCCGCCTGTCTGACGACAGTCAGACGGGCGGGGAGCGTCGGAATCATAATCTCCCTCCAAATAGCGGCGGGATGAACGCAGGTCGTGGGTTCTGCGCCAGTCCGAAGGTCCGAAGGACTCCTTTGGAGACCCCTTTGGGGAGGCGCATCCCCGCCAGCCTTCATTGATCACGTGAGGCGGGCGGGCGCCTCCTGAGCCGAAGACTCATACGCCTTTGGCGTAGGCGGAGAATCCCTCAAGGATGTGTTGCAGCAGAGGTCTTGTTACTCACAATCAGTTCGGTCTTGGCGGGGTAGCTCAGTTGGTTAGAGCGTCGGAATCATAATCCGCAGGTCGTGGGTTCGAATCCCTCCCCCGCTACAAAGCGCAGCGCCCGCCAGAACGCGGAGCGGGCTGGGGCAAGCCCGCTACAAGCTTCAAAAAAGGCCCCAACTTTCTCTTGACATCGCGGATAGTAGGGGTTTCTTGTGTCCACGAAGTAACACCAAATATCGTCACGCGATTCCGAGGTTCCCTCTGCCCCCCCTCGTCCGCCGCCCTGAGTTATTCATCGCAAGAGGATTGCTCCCCCTCAGCAATCCCTCGATTGCTCATCATAAGTCTGTTGCCCACCATCCCCTAGAAACCTGGGATCGAGCCTAGAAGCACGGTCGAAAACTGTGCTTTCACGCAAAGACGCCCCGCCTGACCTTGCGTTGGCTTGGGGTAACGGCGGGCAGGCAAGTCGAAAAGTGAAACTTTGTGAAATCCTTAATGTAAATACTAACTTTGCGTCCTTTGCGA
>JBBTCR010000200.1:0-1434 GCA_038043105.1 Bacteroidota bacterium | reverse complement strand
CGACGAGTACCATGAGATGGTCGCCACTATCCAACATGAGCAGGTTTCGCTGTCGCAGCTCTTTCGGCCAGGCTTGAGGACAGCGCTGCTCATCGGCGTCTTGCTGCCGATTTTTTCACAGATTAGCGGCATCAATGTGATCATCTATTACGGTCCCAAAATTCTCCACGAAGCAGGATTCTCCATCAGCGGCGCGCTCGGTGGGCAGGTAACCATCGGCATTGTCAATGTTCTCTTCACGCTGTTGGCAATCTGGCAAGTGGACAAGCTGGGACGAAAGCCCTTGCTGTTGTTTGGTATTGCGGGCGTTGTCATCTCGCTAATTGCGGTCGGGATGTTCTTTCACAGTCAGGTTTCGCAAGGGATGGTGTTGATCATCTTCATTCTGTTCTTCATTGCCTGCTTCGCGTTCTCGCTCGGCCCCGGTACGTGGATCGTTCTCTCAGAGATCTTCCCCACGCACATACGCGGCAGAGCGATGTCGATCGGGACGTTTGCATTGTGGTCGACGAACGCAATTGTGGGACAGCTGTTCCCCTGGATGCTGGAGAACGTCGGCGCAGCCGGGACATTCTGGACATTCGCGGCAATATGCCTTCCGGCCTTTTTCTTTGTCTGGAAGGTGCTGCCTGAAACGAAAGGGAAGACCCTTGAAGAAATTGAACGGCTCCTACATCGGAAAGGCGATCAACAATGACAAGCAAAGAACGAGTCGTGACGACCCTCAATCATAGGCAACCGGACGCCATTCCGATCGATTTTGGTGGGACAGCCGTGACGGGCATGCACGTAAAAATCGTTGCAGCGCTACGAGACTACTACGGACTCGAGAACCGACCTGTGAAAGTGCACGAGCCTTATCAGATGCTTGGTTTCATCGATGAGGATCTGAAGCAAGTGCTGGGCATTGACATCGAGGGAGTGTACGCGGCTGAAACCATGTTCGGCTTTCGCAACGAGAATTGGAAATCGTGGAGATTGGACAACGGCCTGGAGGTTCTCGTCTCTGAGCACTTCAAGACGACGAAAGACGCAAACGGCGACACGCTGATATATCCGAAAGGCGATCTCTCCGCTCCGCCGTCGGGTCGGATGCCGAAGAATGGATTCTTCTTCGATACGATCGTTCGCCAGGATCCGATTGATGAGGAGAAGCTCAATCCGGCTGACAATCTCGAGGAGTTTGGACTGATCAGCGATCGAGATCTGGACTACTTCGAGCACGATGCCAAAGAGATGACCCGCTCGGGAAGAGCGGTCATTGCAACGTTTGGGGGGATGGCGTTTGGTGACATTGCCCTTGTGCCGGCCCCGTTTCTCAAGTATCCAAAAGGAATTCGTGACATAGAAGAATGGTACGTCTCGACATTGACGCGGCAGTCGTACGTGCGTCAAGTGTTTGAAAAGCAATGCGAGATTGCGATTGAGAATCTC
>JBBTCR010000199.1:0-1396 GCA_038043105.1 Bacteroidota bacterium | reverse complement strand
GGAGCCGGGCTTGCAATTCCAACCTCTGACTACGCGGGCACGACGGTCGAGTACTACAGTGGTGCCAAATACGGTCTCGCCAGCGGTTTGAATCTTCACGCGAAAGGGCGCGTTGGTCTCATCGGGTTCAGAATAACGGGCGAGATCGACTACTCCTCATACAGCAACGATGGCGATTCGGAACCGGGTCAGGGTAAGGTGGAGGTGTCGCAGAAGGTTCTCGCATTTCGCGTCGGCCCGGAATTTCACGTTGGCCTGCCCGCTGTTCCCGTAACACCCTATGTTGGCGCCAATGTCGCACTGAATAGATTCAGCGGCGAGACGAAGTTCCAGGGTGTGTCGAAGCTCCCGAGTGCAACGTATGACTTGAAGGCTACCTTAAGGATCGGCGTAGGCTTCACCGGCGGGGCAATTCTGAAGCTGGGGCCGCTGACATCCCTCGACCTCAGCGTCTCGTACAACCTGCTGAACGTTAGCGGAAAGACCTGGGAAGATGAAAACCCGGCGCAGGACCAACGGCTGGATTCCTATCTTGCGCTCAACGACGACAAAGATCCGCTGTACAAAGCCGGAGACGACAAGCATTTCATCAGCAGTGCGCGGACGATCAATTCTCTTCAGGTGAGGGCGACGATCATGTTTGGTCTGTAGCACGTTTTATCGCTTGTTTGAGACGTGATGGAACATCGCTGCAGGTCAGCTCGTCTGAACCTGTAAGCTGGCATTGCCAAACGGAGTTTAATTGAACCATGCAGCAACGCGACCGCATGTTTGCTCTTCTCGTGTCAGTTCCTTTCATCCTCGTTACGCTTGCCTCGCCGTCAGCCGATTGTCAGCAAGAGCCTGCTCTGCTGGAGCGAGATCGAATTCGGCTGGCCGAGGCGTTCCGTCTCGGAGACGAGCTTGGAAACCTGATCTGGAGCGATTGGAATCGAGCGCCCTTTGCCGTGTTGCTGATAACGCCGGAATATGAATACCTGATCCGTCACCCCAAGCCTTCATCTGATTTCACCTACCTTCATCACGATCCTCTTCTGCAGAGCGGCGTCTATGTGAGGAAGCGCATCTTGCAGCCTAACCTTCTTGCGTCTTTTCCAGCGGTGAGTGGGATCTCCACCATCGTCGTTGGCCAAGCAGAAAACACGAACGCAAAATCGTCGACATGCTGGATCCTTGCAATACTGCACGAGCATTTTCATCAACTTCAAGCATCGCAGCCTTCGTACTATTCTGATGTTGAGGCATTGAATCTCTCCGGTGGCGACCAGACGGGCATGTGGATGCTGAATTACCCTTTCCCATATGAGTCAACCGCTGTGAACCAGCGGTTTTCCTCCCTCTGCAGGAAGCTCTCCGACGCACTCGAGGCGAGACGATCCGACAATTTTGAGGCTGC
>JBBTCR010000198.1:0-2780 GCA_038043105.1 Bacteroidota bacterium | reverse complement strand
CCGTTAACGGTCGTGCTACGCATGTGAGGAACACAGGGTCACGTCCTTCAGGGCGTTATTGAACGAAAATGTTCTGGATTCTCCGTCGAACTCGCTAAGCTGGTGGACACAGGGAATGCCGACTTTGAGAACCGTTCGTCACATCGGAGGTTTGGGACGAATCGTCCCAATTCGATTGTCAAATCGTGCAACTTCTTTGAGGAAATATCGTCCCAATAATCGGGTATATGCAAGAGAACCAGCTGGTGAGGTCTCGTCAAACCCTCTCCCCACGACACTGTTAAGCAACCGCACGAAGGATCGCATGCGCACTTCATTGGTGCTTTTCCTTATTCTAACCAGCACGACGCTGGCACTCGCACAGTCAAGCAAAATTCTCAAGCTCAAGAAATCCCAATCCGCAATTGCGATCGATGGAAATATCGATCCGACCTGGAGCGATGCGGACTCCGTATTGGACTTCATCCAATATCAGCCATACCACGGCAAGGATCCGTCGAGGAAGACTGTCGCCAAGGTCCTCACGACGGAGAAAGCCCTGTACTGTCTGATGATCTGCTACGATAAGCGGGAGAACATACAGCAGAACACCGGCAAGCTCGATGATCAGGGCGGTGATATCGTTTCCATTATGCTGGACACGTTTGGAGACAAACGAACTGCCTACAAGTTTGCCGTTACGGCTTCGGGGGTTCGCGCTGATTGCCGGTTGTTGGACGATGCACGAAATAGAGACTACAACTGGGATGGCGTCTGGTTCTCGAGCGCGAAGGTGTATGACTGGGGATTCGTGATCGAGATGGAAATCCCGTATCGCTCGATACAGTATGACGAGAAGTTGAGTGAATGGGGATTGGATTTTGACCGTTATGTCCCGGTGCTGGTCGAAGACACGTACTGGTGTCCCTATGAAGAGAATGAAGGGCAGAGGGTCTCGAAGTTCGGGAGATTGGTGTTTGAAGGATTCCAGCCTTCGATCAAGGGACTGAACCTTGAGGTCTACCCCGTCGCGATTTCCAAAGCGACGTATCTCCGCGAGGGCACGTACAAAGGCGAGCCGGATGCAGGCATCGACATCTTCTATAACCCCTCTCAGAAACTGACCTTCCAGCTCACAGGCAATCCCGACTTCGCTCAGATCGAGGCCGATCCGTTCCAGTTCAACATCTCGCGGTATGAGGTTTATTTTAATGAGCGCAGGCCGTTCTTCACGCAGGGGAACGAAGTGTTTATGCCGTCCGGGCGAGAACGAGGCTCCGGCTTCTATCGTCCGCTCGAGCTTTTCTATTCCCGAAGAATCGGCAAGAAACTTCCGGATGGATCTGAGGTCCCTCTCCTTTTGGGCACAAAAGCATTTGGGCGACTTGAGGAGTGGGAGTATGGTGGATTTCTGGCGATGACGGGTGAGCAGAGCTACATGCTTGATGGAACGAAAGAGACAGAGCCACGCGCCTATTTCGGTTCGGCACGCGTCAAGAAACAGATCCTGGACAATTCTTCCATCGGTCTGCTGTTCGTTGGAAAGCATACAGGACAAAACGACGACGGCGTCCTCGACATCGATGGTGCATTTCGGTCTTCGGACTGGCAGCTCTCGTATCAGCTTGCGCGATCGTTCAAAGACAAACAAGGAGATTTTGCCGGCTCGGCTGGACTTTTGATGTTCAAAGAGGACATGGTTCTCGGACTGCGCACTCGGTACATCGGAAAGGACTTCGACGTGAACCAGGTCGGCTTCGTGCCATGGCAGGGTACGGCCGAGCTGACGGTGTTCGGCGGTCCACGATGGTACTACAACGAGGGGTATATCAAGCAGATCATGATCTACGGCGGTTTCTATCTTTACAACGAACGCGTTGACAGCTACACCGACCACTCAGCGGTCCTTGGGCTCAACATGCAGTTCCGGGACCAGTGGGGATACGAGGTCACCTTGATCGCGGGACGGTCAAAAGATCTTGACAAGAAGTATGATTCATATGAGGTCGACTTTTCATCGTGGTATAATATTTCGCCGAAGTGGAACGCCAACCTCGGCGGTGCATTCCAGAAAACCTACAACTTTTCCCGCAATTATCTTGCCTTCTACTCCTCGATGTGGAGTCAGTTCGGCTGGCACGCATTGAAGGTCTTGGACGTCGGTACGTCGTTCAATATGTTTGTTGAAGGAAATCCGGACAACAAGATCGAGGACGTTACCTACAACGCTCGCCCCTATTTCTCGGTCACGCCACTGAACGATCTCAACATCCGTGTGTACCTGGACAACGTGTATGTTCGGTCGACGAAGCGAGTTGAGCAAGTGATTTTCGGATTTCTCTTCTCGTATAGCTTCCTACCGAAAAGCTGGATTTATCTCGCTATCAATGAGATCCGCGACCGGAGTGCCGAGTACGACGGCGACGGCATCGTTCTTCCGAACCGACTGCACGTGACGGACAGGGTCAGCGTGCTGAAGCTGAAGTATCTGTACTACTTCTGAGCGAGCTGCGGAACGTCATTGTTGCCTGGACATTGTCGATTTGCGATTGCCGATTTGCTGAGCAAGCGCATTTGCCGTGCCCCGGCGTCTTTTTCCAAGAATGAGAAGCGAGGGATGATATTTTAGGCCGCACGTGCCGCGGCCAGCCAAAGCTACTTTCTGCCAGCCCTCTCAAATTGCCTTTCGCTTCAGTCTCTCTTACCTTGGTGAGGCAGATTTCCCGCCAACCTAAGACCCAGTGCCGCTAGAAACGTGGTCGAAAAGCTTTTCCTCACGCAAAGTCGCCCCGCCTGACCTT
>JBBTCR010000197.1:0-2967 GCA_038043105.1 Bacteroidota bacterium | reverse complement strand
GATGTGACTGATCCTGACCACATTCAGGGGACTGGAAAGTCGTACGGAACAGAATTCACGCTGCGCTATCATTCAACCCTCTTCAACCTGTATGCCGCCTACTCACTGAGCTGGGTGAGGATCAACAACGGGGGCGTCGTCTACTACCCCCGTTACGACCGGCGTCATCATCTCAATGTTCTGGCGGTCCTTCAACCTCTGAGAGGATTGAGCACCACGGTACGATGGGAGTACGGCTCCGGGTTCCCGTTTTCGCAGACGGTGGGATATCTTGATCGGCTGATGTTTGACGATGCCGTGCCGGGTCAATTCGAGCTTGAGACGGGGTCTCCATACGTCTTGCTCGGGCCGAAGAATGCTGCACGACTTCCTTCGTATCACCGCCTCGACATCAGCGCGAACTATAAGTTCACGATCATCGGTCTCGACGCAAATGTAGGCGTAGATCTCCTTAACGTGTATAACCATAAGAACATTTTCTATTTCGACCGAAAAACAGCGCAGCGGGTGAATATGCTCTCTTTCTATCCTTCAGCGACGCTCACGGTCGAGTATTGAGCAATTAACGTCGACGAAGCGGACAGCGCGTCGACAATCGAGTCAGGTGTCGGACCTGCCCCTGCGTTTTGACATGATTTTCTCTCTGCGTGCCTCTGTGCTTTCTTTGTGCCCTCTGTGTAACTTCCCAACTCCTATTTCATCCGCTTGAAATCCGCCAGACCCTGCCATTTCAACAGTTCGACTTTCCCGTCCACACCGAGCGTAAAGGAAACAAAATATTTGTCAATTGAAATATCCCTCCATACCACCTGGAAAGTATCGTAATGCCAGTGGTTCATCTCTCCCATATACGCCGGGTAGAAGCTGAGGATAAGCTTCCCGTTCTCCTGCGTCACTTTCGCTTGTCCATACATCTCGTCCTCATAGATTCCGACATAGCCGTTTGTTGGAAGGGACGGCTTTGTGCCTTGCACGCGCTCATCGCTTCGCTTTTTTTCCTGCGCCCTTGTTTTCTCTTCATCCTGCCTCGCATTCTTCAGCAGCTCACCACTCCAATCGCGCTCAGGAGCGCCGAGATAGTGATCGAGGATACGGTAGGCGATCGCTTCATGGAGGCTCGTGCTCGATGAGTTCAAGATGATGACGAACCCGAATTTCTCCTCCGGAACTAACACGACACGAGTCCGCATCCCATCGAGTGAGCCGGTGTGCTGAACGATCTTTCGTCCCAGATAGTCCCTCAAGCCCCAACCCAACCCGTAGGCGGAAAAATGAGTCGAGGGCCGCAGCGCCATGTCGAGAGAATCGAGCCGAACGACGGTGTGTGGTGTCTGCATCTCCTTGATAACGTCAGCGCTCAGGATCTTCTTTCCCGCGTAGGACCCGTTGCCCAGATTCATGCGAATCCACTGCGCCATATCGAGAACGCAGGAGTTGACGGCGCCTGCCGCCCCCACATTGTCGAAGTTCGGCCACTCGATGGGCTGCATCTTCCAGGCAATTTTTGAATGCGGCGTCGCGACGTCCTCAAGGCCCTGAAGCGCTTTCACGCTCGTGCTGCTTCGGGACATTCCCAAAGGGGCAAACAGCCTCTCCTTGATGAAGTCATCCCAACTCTTTCCGGTGATGGATGGAATGATCTCGCCCGCAGCAATATACATGATGTTCTGGTACCCATACCTGCTGCGGAAGCTCCAGCCCGGCTTAAGGAACCGGAGGCGAGAGAGGACTTCGTCGCGATCATAGGGCGAACGATACCACAGGGCGTCTCCCCGCTCCAAGCCGCTGCGATGGCACAGGAGATCGCGAACCGTCAGCTCGCGTGTGACGTACGGATCATAAAGCTGGAGTTTCGGGAGATGCTTGGTAGCCGGATCGTCCCACTTGATCTTCCCTTCATCCACAAGCATTCCCAAGCAGGCCACCGTCATCGCCTTGGTGGTTGACGCCACGGCGAAAATCGTCCTCGGTGTGACGGGTGCAGGCTCATCCATCTTTCGGACGCCGTACCCTTTCGCGAAGATGACGGAATCGTTCTTCACGATGGCAATGGCTAGCCCGGGGGTTTCCCATTCCTTCATTGCTTTGAGGATGTAGTCATTGAGACCCCGCATGGGTTCCTGCTGACCTTGAACCGTCTCAACGATGAGCAGGAGGGCAAACGCTGCAATTATGGCGCAAGTTTTTCGACTAGAATTCATCTCATCCTCTCAGAAATGTGATGTGGTCTTGTGGGACGCCTCGTTTGTCTTGTAACTCTGCCTCGCGTTGTCAACCTTCGATGCCCGTCCCCCAACCGTCATAGATTCCACCTTGCGATTCAGCAAGGATCGTGAAATGTTCGCTTATCCGATTCAGCTCCTTAAGCAAAGGAAGAAGCGTCTTTGTTGCGAGGCAAAGCCACTGGTCTCCCCTCACACTCAACTCGACCTGAACATCAAATCCTTCCTTTTGGATTTCTGCCGCAACCCTATAAGCGCCCTCCTCAGTCGGCACGTAAATGAAGAATTCCACCTCACGAGGTTTCGAAGTGTCGGCGCCAAGACGTCGCAAATGATAAAGGACCCGCTCGTTGGGATTCGTCGCTTTGCTCATTTTCACCTGGAACAATTGTCCGACCGAGATTATCGCAAGCTCACCGTCTCTCTCACCTTCGGCCTGCGCAGGAACACAATCATTCCTCCACACGGTACGACCCATAAGAAGAATCCAGCGACGATCGCTATGTAACCAAGCGGATTCAGGTACGCATACTGCCCACCACCCAGGCCTTTCAACACCATGGACATGGTCTCCTGCATGTTCTGCCATATCATATAACTCAGCAACGTGTCGATGACGGCGTTGAGAAGACCGACCCAGCAAGCCGTTTCCAATGCGGAGCGCCCCCACGCGCGCATCCTCAGGAACTGAATTCCTGCCACGAGCACAAACAGAAAATAGACAATTCCATACGCGGTCCACCAT
>JBBTCR010000196.1:0-2527 GCA_038043105.1 Bacteroidota bacterium | reverse complement strand
AAAAAGAGGTATTTCTCCGCGGCGAGTTTCGTGATTCCGTACGGGGAGAGAGGTCTGACGGGATGTTCTTCGTCAGCCGGGAAATAGTCCTGTTCTCCGTAGATTGCCCCTCCAGTCGAGGCGAAAATGATTTTCCTCACACCACGTTTTCGAGCCATCTCAAAAATGTTGAGGCTGCCAAGGACGTTCACGCTTGCGTCGAAGATCGGGTCAGCGACGGATTTCCGCACGTCCATCTGGGCAGCGTGGTGATTCACCGCGTCAATCGAGTGCCGTTCGAAGATCCGATCCACCTCGCTGCTCCTGATATCAACCTGATAGAAGTGTGCGTGAGGATGAACGTTGGTTTTCGAACCCGTCGAGAGATCGTCAATGACGACGACAGTGTGACCTTCGCCGATGTAGGCATCAACAACGTGAGACCCTATAAACCCTGCACCACCGGTGACGAGAATGTTCACGTTCGTCAACCTCCAGAATCAAACCTGAGCTAGCCTGCGCAACGCCTTCTGGCCAATATCACTTCGATAGTAAGCACCATCAAATGTGATCTTTTCAACGGCACGATAGGCGCTTTCTATTGTTCCCTTGAGATCATGATCGTAACCGATTGCCGTAACTCCAAGAACTCTTCCCCCGGATGTCAAGATCCTCTCGCCGTCACTTCTCGTGCCCCCATGAAACACAACGATTCCTTCCTCTGGACGCAGAGAGTCGAGTCCGCGGATGGCCTTTCCCGTCTCACAGTCGTCTGGATATCCGCGCGAAGCCATCACAACACAGACGGCAGAGGCTGGGTGTTGCTTCAGCAACGAATGATCGAGCCTCCCTTCTGCAGCGGACATCAGCAACTGCGCAAAATCGCCGTCGATGAGCGGCATGACGACTTGAGTTTCTGGGTCTCCAAACCTGCAGTTGTATTCGATGACCTTAGGCCCTGATTCGGTGATCATCAGCCCGCAGTAGAGACAACCCATGTAGGTCCTCCCTTCCGCTTTCATTCCCTTCAGCGTTGGGGCTATGATCCCGTCAACGATTCGCTTCTGCATATCTTTCGACACGAGAGGCGCAGGGGCATACGCTCCCATTCCGCCGGTGTTCTTTCCCTGATCCCCATCTAGGATTCTCTTGTGATCTTGAGCGGAAGCCAATGTCACGAATCGCTCGCCATCGGTAATAGCGAAGACCGATGCCTCTTCGCCGACGAGAAATTCCTCGATCACAACTGTATTGCCCGCAGACCCAAACGATTTTTTCACCATAATGTCATATAGGGAGAGCATTGCGGCCTCCCGCGACTCGCAAACGATGACACCCTTGCCTGCGGCAAGACCATCTGCTTTGACAACGATGGGCGGGGTGGAACAGTTGATGAATCGCTCAGCTTCCCCTCGTTCATCGACGGAGAAGTTCTTGAATCGAGCTGTAGGGATGTTGTTTCTTGCCATGAAGTCCTTGGCAAATGCTTTGCTCCCCTCCAGCATCGCGGCCGGCTTCGTCGGGCCAAAGATCTTGAGGCCGTTTCTCTCGAATTCATCGACGATTCCAAGAACGAGAGGTTGCTCCGGCCCCACGAGCGTGAGGTCGACTGTATTTTCCCTTGCGAACCGCAGCAGGCCCTCAAGATCGGTCGCTTTCAAGGGCACCAGCTCGGCATGCTGCGCGATCCCTGCATTTCCCGGCGCGCAGTAGAGCGCCTTCACACATGGACTCTGTCGCAGCTTCCAGACAAGCGCATGCTCCCTTCCACCGGAGCCAACGACAAGGATGTTCATGCGGCTCGTTCCTCCATTTTCACGAGAGCATTCTTGTCAATGTCCATCAGGGACTCGAATTGTCGCGCAAGTTCACCCGTGAGAACAAGGCGGTTGAATTTCTCAGCGAACTCCACCGGGATGTGCTTCAGCTGATTTCGTTCATACTGTGCAAATAGATCAAGAAGCGCTCGCTCGTGCGCCTTGACATCTTTGAGCGGCACACAGAGTCCGGCATTCGTTTCTACAATGAGTTGGCTGATATAGCCGTCAACGACAGAGCCCAAGATCGGCTTGCGCGCGCCGATGTATTCGTACAACTTCCCCGGCGATTGAAAATCATTGTCGAGCACAAGCCAGAGCACATCCGACTCGAGCAAATATTTGGTGCATTCCTTGTGCTCAAGGTATCCAAGAAACGACACATCGTTCTGCAGCCCCAACTTGTTCACCAGCTGCTTGTCCTCATCACGAACGTTGCCGATCAAACTGATTTCAATTCTACCACGGAGGGCCGGCACATTCCGAACAACATTGTGAAGCGCCTGCAGAAGGACCGATGGATTTCTCCCCGCGTAAAATGTGCCCGCGTGCGCGATCCGCATTTTCCTGTGCGCAGAGGCTTTCCGTGGAACTCCAGGCTCAAAATCGTCAGGATCATAACCTTGCGGCACAATGACGACATCGTGGTAGTCGAGCGCGAGGTAATGTTTCAGCAAGCTCTCTTTCACTCGCCGTACAGTTACAATGATCCGGTCCGCAGCCTTGACCAC
>JBBTCR010000195.1:0-9444 GCA_038043105.1 Bacteroidota bacterium | reverse complement strand
TCCCAGGCGACAATGCCGTCGACGCGGCTTCTCTGGATCTTGGCGCTGGCGCGGAAATCCGCGTTCGGCAAAATTCGCACAACAGCATAGTGGTCGGTGACGTGCGACACGACACCGACAAGTCCTCCATCGCTCACCACCGGCATGCGCGGTTGAACGCTATCGAGCCGGCCTACGTTGAGTGTGATAGTATTCCGCAGAAGCGTCAGGTTCTTTCCCACAACTTTTGCCGCGATGAGTTTATAGGGAAAAACTTCTCTAAGTCCAAGAAGTTGCCTCAGCCGAATGTTCTCGAGTTTTGCTTCCCGCAGTTGGTTTGCCTCGTCCGCCAGATCAATGTTCATTCTTCGGAGCATGTGGTTCTCGCTGCGCAGGGCGAAGTACTGCGGAATGAATGCAAGCTGCTCCTGCGCCAGGCCAAGCACAACCGTGGCAACTCCTCGGATATGCCTGATCTGTGTGTTGTCGTTCAGGGCCATCAGAACAAGGGACATGATCAGGAGCAGGGAGAGGACAGCGTATTCTTTAAAGAGGAGAACGAAGTTGTAGATGCGGTTGAACATGCGGAGCCGTGTGAATCCGGCAAAAGGTTGTTAATGATACAGACTGGAATTTGCGTCGTGAGCCAAGGAGGGAACATCAGCATGTCAGGTGGGCACTTGGGCAGAGCATGCAGTTCCCATCCTCGGCACGCTTGCGAAATCGTGATCTGCACTCAATAGCGTTTGCTTTTGATCAAGACTTTTGAGTAGTGTCGAAGGTCTTCAAGAACCTTTCCCGATCCGCGCACCACGCACGTCAGCGGATCTTCTGCAACGTGAACGGCAAGGTTCGTCTCGAGCCGTATTCGTTCGTCGAGGCCCTTCAAGAGAGCGCCGCCGCCGGTGAGCATGATGCCGCGGTCCAGGATGTCGGCCGAAAGCTCAGGCGGAGTTCGCTCGAGCGTGATCTTCACGGCTTCAACAATTTGTGCAATGGGCTCGTTGAGCGCTTCGCGGATTTCAACTGAACTTACCTCGGTGGTCTTTGGAACGCCGTTGACAAGGTCGCGACCCTTTACCTGTATTGTAATCTCTTCCTTCAACGGCATCGCCGATCCGACTTCACACTTGATCGCTTCAGCGGTTCGTTCACCGATGAGGATGTTGTGATTACGCTTGAAGAACTGAATGATGGCGTTGTCTTTCTCGTCACCTGCGACGCGAATGGACTCTTCTGTTACAATGCCGGAAAGCGCAATAACCGCAATCTCGGTTGTTCCGCCACCAATGTCGACAACCATGTTGCCTACCGGCGCGTCGACGTCGAGACCGACGCCAATCGCGGCTGCCATCGGCTCGGCAAGCAGGTGGACCTCCTTCGCTCCTGCATGCTCTGCAGCGTCTCGGACCGCTCGCTTCTCAACCTCGGTAATGCCAGAGGGAACCGACACAACGATCCTCCGGCTGGGAACCCAGCCGACACTCGTCTTCTTGATGAACTCACGGAGCATTCCTTCCGCGATTTCAAAATCCGCAATGACACCATCCTTCAGCGGGCGGATGGTGCGAATGTCGCGATGCGTTCGTCCCAGCATCTCTCGCGCCTCATGGCCGATCGCAGTGATCTTTTTCGTGTTCCGGTCGAATGCAACGATCGAGGGTTCATTGAGAACGATCCCCTTGCCCCTCATCCAGATAACGGTGTTCGCTGTGCCGAGGTCAACAGCGATGTCTGCAGAGAACAGTGAGAGGAGGCCCATTTAGGTAATCGAAAATTGAAGATTGTAGAATGCAGATTGAGAGACGCCAGCGCGAATTAGCTGCAGATCGTAGATTGACAATTGTGAACTGAAAGTTGTTGGTAGAAATAGATGACCAATCGAAAATTGAAAATTGTAAATTACTAGTGGCGGAAGTGCCGAACACCGGTAAAAACCATCGCGATGTTGTTTTCATCGGCAGCCTTAATGACTTCCTCGTCTCGCACCGAGCCGCCCGGCTGGATCACCGCAGTGGCACCGCCTTTGATCGCCTCAAGTAGACCATCGGCAAACGGGAAAAAGGCGTCGGAAGCAACAGCACAGCCGGTCAAATCCATTCCGGCTTCCATCGCTTTCATAGCGGCAATCTTGGCTGAGTCGACGCGTGACATCTGGCCCGCACCGATAGCTAAGGTTCTGTTCCTTCGAGCGTACACAATAGCGTTCGATCGAACGTGCTTGACGACGCGCCACGCAAAGATCATCGCTTCAAGTTCTTCTTCTGTCGGCTTCCGTTTTGTGATAACCCTCAACTCGTCGCGGCCAATCCGGCGTTGATCCTGTTCCTGCAGAAGTAGGCCGGCAACAACGCCACGGATGTCGAACTCCTTCGCTGATCGAACATCAATCGTCTGTTGAATCAACCGGCGGTCTTTCTTTTTCATCAGGAAATCCAGGACGCCGTTGAGGTAGCTTGGAGCAATAATGACCTCGGTAAAGATGTCGTTGATAGCCTCGGCTGTCGCCATGTCGAGCGGGCGATTGAGAGCAACAATTCCACCAAAGGCCGACTTCGGATCAGTGGCAAGAGCAAACCGGTAGGCATCGAGCAGCAGCTCACCCGAACCGACACCACACGGGTTGTTGTGCTTCACAATGACAGCGGTGGGTTTTTCGAACTCCGCGGATAGGAACGCCGCCGCGTTAATGTCGAGAATGTTATTATACGAGAGCTCCTTCCCGTGAAGCTTCCTGAAGTAGGTATTGAATTTGCCGTAGAGTGCGGCTGCTTGGTGTGGGTTCTCACCGTAGCGCAGTGTGTCGGACTTCTTCATCGAGATCGTCACAACGTCTGGGAGCTTGCCGCTCGATTGGATCGTACTCAGATACGCTGCGATGACCGTATCGTACATCGCGGTGTGCTGGAAGGCTTCACGCGCCAGCTCAAAGCGGGTCTGATACGTAATGGCGCCGTCATTCTTGAACAGCTCTTCGAGGAGCGGTTGATATCGTCCGGGGTTCACGACGACGACGGTGTGGCGATAGTTCTTTGCCGCTGCCCGAACCATGGCCGGACCGCCGATATCTATCTGCTCAAGCGATTCTTCGAGTGTTGCGTTTTCTTGTGCGATGGTCTGCTCGAAAGGATAGAGGTTGACGACGACGAGATCAATCGGTTCGATATGATGATCGTGGAGTTGTTTCATGTGAAGCGGATTATCTGCGGCCACAAGAATGCCTGCGTGGATGTTCGGATGGAGGGTCTTCACGCGACCGTCGAGGATTTCCGGATACCCGGTGACCTCAGAAACTGGCTTGACTGTAACCCCTGCGTCCTTCAGTGTGTGGTACGTGCCCCCCGTAGAAATGATCTCAACACCGAATTGCTGGAGCGTTTTCGCCAGCTCGACAAGCCCCCGCTTGTCAGAGACACTGATGAGCGCCCGGCGAATTTTGAGCAAGGATTCCTCCCTGGTTGAACCAAGAGTGTGATGATCAAACGTTGGTACTTTGAGCTGTGTTAATGTATCCACACCGATCGTTCCTTAATCAATACCCTGTTCTCCACAAATGCTTTGATAGCTTGTGGATAGATCTCGTGTTCAATAGTGAGCACTTTCGCTGCAAGCGTTTCTGCCGTGTCGTGTTCTTCAACCGGGACCGATCTCTGCAGGACGATCAGGCCGCGATCGTACTCTTCATCAACAAGATGCACTGTCGCGCCGCTGACTTTCATCCCGGAGGCGATGACCGCTTCGTGAACATGGTGCCCATACATTCCTGGACCCCCGAACAGTGGAAGCAAAGCAGGGTGAATGTTGAGAATCTTGTTGCGATAGGCGCGAACTACAACTGTTGGGATCTTCTTCAAATAGCCCGCGAGCGCAATAAGATGCACATCATGCCCTCTCAGCACGTTCAGCATTTTTGCAGCGAACGACTCTTCATCAGGGAACTGTTTCTGGCTGAGATGGATTGTTGGGATTCCGTTGGAGCGAGCAATCTCAAGAGCCCCGGCATCAGATTTATTGCTGAGCAGGAGCGTGACGCGTGCTGGGAGAATACCTCGCTGGATTGCGTTGAGAATTGCCTGGAAATTCGACCCGCGCCCGGAGGCGAAAACACCAATGTTCATGAAAACACAATCACACTTCGACGTTGAAAGTGCGTCAAAATGTAAGGAGAAGTTGAAGGATAGTCAATAAAAAGTGAGGCTTTCGCCGCGAATCACGAAGGAACTTAGCTGACTCCTCCCTCCAAAACCTCCAACACTCCATGCCGAGTGTCCAACAGGGCTCGAAGACCGATGGGCAACGTCAGCTTCCTAGGGATGTGACCATACTGGAAGTTCGTCAGAACGGGAGAGGAGATTTTGAGGACGGCTTCCTGAAGAACCTGCTCGATTGTTAAATGCGGTTTGGTGGGATCGCTTGGCACGCAGTCGATAAACTTTCCAAGAACCAGTCCGGAAATCTTCTTGAGAATGCCCGAGTGAGACAGCTGGGCAAACATCCGATCGACGCGGTGCGGCGCCTCATCGACATCTTCAAGAACCAATAACGATTTTCGGAGGTCAGGGAAGAAGGGCGTCCCCATGAGGGACATCAACAGAGAGAACGTGCCGCCAAGAAGTCTGCCAGCTGCTTTGCCTCTATTGTAACAGGCAACCCCTTCCTCCGCTGAGTTCGCCAGAACGCCAATGCGGGCCTTGGAGGTGACAACACGCCAGAAGTGTTCCTCGGTGAACGGATCAATGTTTTCCCACATCTCAACACCCACCATCGGGCCGGAAAATGTTATGAGCCCGGTCTTCTTGAAGAGCGCAAGCTGAAGTGCAGTCAGGTCGCTGTACCCAACAACGATTTTAGGATTTCGCAGCATGGCCCGGTAGTCGATAAGATGAAGTAAGCGCGGCGTTCCATAACCGCCACGAATGGCAAAGATAGCTTTGACTTCACGATCACGGAGCATGTCATTAAGATCTGCTGCGCGCTGCTCGTCGGTCCCAGCAAGATAGCCATGCTGTGCCATGACGTGGTGCCCAACCTTGACACGATAGCCGAGCCGTTCAAGATACTGCACGCCCTTGTCGATTTTCTCCTGAGCAGACGGAGGGCTTGCGGGTGAGACCACGCCAATCACATCTCCCTTTTGCAGACGGGGAGGCTTGAGGATCTTCATAGGAATACTTTCGTAGAGGGTCGAGGGTCTTTGCTATTGGAAAGATAGAAAGAATACGCAGGAATGCAACTTGGCAAGGTTTGGATGATATGGAACCTTCATGCGATTATGCGGGTTCTTCCAACGTGAGCCTATCTGTCCCACCACGACAATTCAATCCAAACGTCCTCGAGATGATGGACCGTCCTGATGCCGATGTACAGATGCTCCGCGACGATTTGAAGAATCTTCGAGTCATCAACAAGCTTTTCGGCGGACTGTCAGCTGTCCGCAAGAACATTCTGCCGTTGATGAAGTATATCAACGACGGGCAGGAGATTCGGATCCTTGACTTGGCCACGGGCTCAGCAGACCATCCTATCCAGTTGGTAGAGCTCGCGCAGAAATTGAACCGCAGGGTTCACATCACGGGGGTGGATCGAAATCCTATGATACT
Organism: Bacteroidota bacterium; assembly: GCA_038043105.1. Taxonomy (GTDB): domain Bacteria; phylum Bacteroidota; class Ignavibacteria; order UBA10030; family UBA10030; genus VGWB01. The sequence continues at coordinate 3,865 of JBBTCR010000195.1, read as the reverse complement.
GGAGGTCTCGCGCGAGCGAACGAGGGGATACCCAAACATTGTCGTCGAGCAACAAGACCTCCTCAACCTCAATATCCCGGCCAGGAGCTACGACATTGTCCTGTGCTCGCTCGCGATTCATCATTTCTCTCGCGCAGACGCAGTGCGTATCTTGAAACAGATGGATCGCTTGAGCCGGGTCGGATTTATCGTCAACGATCTTCATCGGACTTGGGTCGCCGCGTGGATGGCAAGGCTCTACACACATCTCACCACGCGCAATCCGATGACGTTGTTCGATACGTACGTTTCCGTGCTGCGAGGATTCACCCCCGCGGAATTGAGCGAGATGGCGGTCGAAGCGGGGATCAAGAAGTTTACGATCAGAAAGGAACCGTTCTTTCGTCTGCTGCTTATCGCGGAACACTGATGCACACGGAAAACTCGATTGTCATGCATGCGCCGTTGGAGAAGATCTTTGAGACCGCAGCGGATCTTTCCCTCTGGCCGAAAATTCTTTCTCACTATCGGTGGATTCGGTATATCGAGAAGTCTCCGACAAAAAATGTTGTGCAAATGGCGGCGATGCGAAGTTGGATTCCCGTTCAGTGGACCTCGGAGCAGGAAATCGATCGCAATGGCATGCAAGTGCGATTTCATCACCTTAAAGCGTTTACGAAAGGAATGGACGTCGTCTGGACGTTCACACCATCTCACGATGGAGTTGAAGTTCGCATCCGGCACGATCTGAAGCCTACTATACCGCTCATCGGGAGGTTTGTCGCAGAAAAGATCATCGGTCAGTTCTTTATCAGCCACATTGCTGGCCAGACATTGGCTCATTTAAAGAGATACGTGGAGAGGACATATGGAGCGTAGGAGAGTTGTGGTTACCGGGATTGGGGCGATTACGCCGATTGGTCACAGGAAGGAAGGTTTGTGGGAAGGTGTACGAACCGAGAAATCGGGTGTGCGAGCGATAACGCGGTTCGATACATCGCAGACCCGGTGCAAGGTCGCAGGGGAGATAGATGGCTTTGATCCGCTTGACCACTTTGACGCCAAGCTTGCTCGGCGGATGGATCGATTTGCTCAACTTGCCCTCGCTTCTGCGGATATGGCCATCCAGGATGCAGGACTCCCATGCGACGAGAAGAAACCCAACAGCCGCGTGGGTGTGACGATGGGGACAGCGCTCGGCGGCGTTGCTGGAGCCGAGCGACAGCACGAGGTCTACCTGCAAGACGGCCTGCGCGCTGTGGATCCCAGCCTCGCCCTCATGGTGTTCGGAGGGGCAGGATCGAGCAATATTGCCATTCGATATGGCTTCACGGGTCCTAGCAACGCAAATTCCAACAGTTGCACATCGGGAGCAATTGCGATTGGTGAAGCATTCCGTTACATCAAAGAGGGATATGCGGATGCCATGATTGCCGCTTCCGCAGAAGCGCCGTTGTATGAACTGACCTTCAGCGCATTTGCTCTCATCAGGGCGATGACGACAAATCCTGATCCGGCGACAGCATGTCGGCCGTTCGATAAGCAGCGCGATGGGTTTGTTATGGGAGAGGCTTCAGCGGTTCTCGTGCTGGAGGAACTGGGTCATGCACTCCGGCGCAGCGCGAATATCTACTGCGAGGTTCTTGGCTATGCATGCAATAACGATGCCCACCATATGATTGCTCCTAGGCCAACAGGTGAGTGTGCCGCGCGGGCGATGGCAGATTCTCTATCGCAGGCGGAGCTTCAAGCGGGAGACATCGGCTACATCAACGCGCACGCGAGCTCAACGATTCTAAATGATAAAACGGAGACGATTGCCATCAAGCAGGTCTTTAGCGAGCATGCATACAAGATTCCGGTGAGCGGCACGAAATCCATGCACGGACACGCCCTCGGCGCTTCCGGCGCAGTTGAAGCAGCCATCTGCGCGATGATGTTCGACCGTGAATTCATCCCCGCAACGATTAACCTCAAAACTGCCGACCCAGAGTGCGATCTTGACTATGTACCAAATGAGGGCCGGTCCGGTCGGGTTGACTATATTCTGTCAAATTCCTTCGGCTTCGGCGGCATCAACGCAGCGCTGGTCTTTGGTCGCTACGAGCAGTGAGAGTTCAAGTGAAGGAATGAAATCCATCCAAGACGTTGACGTTGTCATTGTTGGCGCGGGGCCAGCGGGTTCCGCGTGCGCCACGGTTTTGTCCCGATCCGGCGTTAGCGTTCTCCTTGTGGATAAGGCAAGGTTCCCGCGTGAGAAGATCTGCGGAGACTGTATCAATCCCAAATGCTGGGAGCTGTTTGAAGCGCTGGGTGTGGCAGATGAGCTGCGCATGATGCAGCTTCACGTCATTGATGCCGTTCGGGTCACCAACTCGCAAGGGGCGACTATCTCCAGTTTGGTTTCCAATCATCCCCCCTCCCCGTTCTTCTCGATTGCCCGAGGCGAATTGGATACGGTGCTGCTGAGGGAAGCTCAACGCAGCGGCGCGATGCTGCTGGAGGAAACAAGTGTCGTCGATATTCAATGGGACAAGCGATGGCACGTTGTTACACGCGGGGGCCAGAGCGCATCTCGATCTACGGTCAGTGCGCGGTTTCTTGTGGGGGCCGATGGAAGAAACTCGATTGTCGCCCGCAAGCTAAGTGAAGATTCCTACCGAGCGAATGGGAGGAACAAAACCAAGAGCGGAGAGAAAGCGCGAGTTGGAATTCAGTGGTATGCACATTACCAGCCGCGGATCGATTCAGCGCTTGAGATGTTCCTGTTTGACTCAGGCTATGGTGGCGTTGTCAATGTTGATGAGAAGCGCGCCAACGTGGCGATGGTGACCACGCCGGAACTCGCTCAACTCGCGAAGACAGATGTTCAGAGCTTCCTCAGCAAGACGCTTCTCAGTAATGTACGCGCGAGCAAGAGACTGGATGATCTTCAACCACTCGGAGACATCTCTGCTGCATCGCCGATCTTTCCATCGTCTCATCGCTCTCATCATCGCGCGGCATTTCTCGTAGGCGACGCACGTCGGACAGTTGAGCCGTTCACAGGTGAGGGAATCTTCTTCGCGTTGCAGGACGGCTTCTCTACCGCATTACGTCTTCTCAACGTGATACAACCCTTTCTGCATGCGCAATCTCATTTCCTCGACAGCCGGTTCTGGGTAAACCAAATCTATTCTCAGGCGCTGCAACATCAATGGCTCGCTGATCGGCTTGTTGCCTTTGGCGAGAAGATTCCCATCTTGATACCTTTTGCAGCGAAGCCCATTTTGAGCATGCACGTTGTCTCATGATGAGAAATCCTTGTGAGGTAGATCAAGACTCGCAAAAGTTTCATTGACATTCAGTGCCGATTTTCTTAAGTACAGTGAGAAGTTCTTATCGGCTGACGGGATCTCTTCGAACGCACGTTCGACAACGAATCACTATGCACCTATGGTGAGCAGCCCACTATGGAGATCCCATCATAATCCCTTGGAGATAATAATGAACAAGTTGACGCTATGGTTAATCCTAGCCGCGCTCTTAATGCTTGTCGGTTGCAGCAAAGATGACTCTACTCCTGTTGGGCCGGTGGCCAACGACCAGCAACAAAAAGTCCAAACTCTACCACAAGACACCTTGAAAGAGTGGGAGAATTTTGATTGGACGACGGCAAAAACGTACGTCAAAAGCTATCCGGCTCCGGCAAAAAAGAGCGGCCTGAAGAAAACGGCAACCCCCCCGATCATTGTAAACGGAGGATTTGAGGAAGCGGCCCCCGGAACCGGCAGCCACTTCGCTGGTTGGACGACCTTCGTGAGTGGGTTTGGTATCGACAATGATTTCACCAAGGGCTGGGTTGTGGGTGCGACCGATCCCTACACAGCTTCTTATCCTCCCGGTG
>JBBTCR010000194.1:0-5131 GCA_038043105.1 Bacteroidota bacterium | reverse complement strand
AGCTCTTCAAGGTGACTGAACGTCGTGGGCGAACGGAGTATCAGTACAGCGATCGCTATTACGAGCGATTCAATCAGTTCTTGAACGGCATGGTGGAGCGACGAATGCACAATTCGATTCGGCGCGTGGCGAGTTATTGGTATACCGCTTGGGTCAATGCAGGAAAAACAAAGCTTGAGTTCTGAAATCTTTCGATAAGATCTCTAAACTCAAAACATAGAACTCAGAACTGCAACCGCCAAAACCCAAAACTTGGGACTCATTGCCAGAACTGCACAAATCGCATTTTTGAAAACTGGCGGTACGTTTCACTCAAGGTCTTGCATATTTCTTGTTTCTTTACCACTTATTTTCTACTTTGCTCCACGCAAAAGATGAGTTTTGCAGAACATTTCTACGGAGGATCAAATGGCAGACGACAATAATGATGGAATGGCGAAGGGCCTGATTATTGGCTTCATCGCGGGCAGCATCGTCGGTGCAGTGCTCGCGTTGCTCTATGCCCCCAAGAGCGGCAAAGAATTACGTCGTGATATCAAGGAGAAAACGGACGAGCTGGTCGAGAAGGGTGAAGAATACCTTGCCAAGGCAAAGACCAAAGCGACGGAGATCGTCAGCGAGGCGAAGAAGAAATCCGACACCCTCATCTCCGATGCTCGAAAGCAGGCGAGCAACCTTATGGGGGAGGCCGAACGAATCGTTTCCGATGCACGCAGCAAAATGGGCGGAGAGGGGACGCGATCATAAGACGGTCATCAGCCCGTACCATCTCAAGCTGTTTCTCACACTCGTTCATTCATTGAGAGGAATCTGAAGTGGATACCGTTCTCCAACTTGCACAAGTGGTGGCGCTTGTCTGCGTCTCAGCGCTCTGTGTGTATCTGATCGTCGTGTTGACCCACGTAAAACGAGATCTCTCCGAGTTCAGCCAGCGGTCAAAACCGGTGCTGGAGAATCTCGCACATATCACGGAGCGACTGAAGTCAGCAGCCGAGAAAATCGACAATCAGGCGGACATCATGAAAAGCTCACTGAACTCCTTGAAGAGTGTTGCCGACGATGTCCTTCTGTTTGAGCGGCGAATTCAAGAAAATCTCGAAGAACCCATCCTCCAGCTCAGCTCGATGATCGGCGCCATTGTCACGAGCATTGGTGCATTCTTTGAACGGTTTCGAAGTCGCTAGCGGCCGATTCCACCCACAGTTGTCCTCTCTGTTGGTCATCATCTTCAATGCTTACATGAGGAGATATCGTGAGTAGCGCGTCTCAAAAAGACTATCCTATCGACAAGATTCGCAACATTGCATTGATTGGACATGGCGGCTCCGGCAAGACGACAATGACGGAAGCGATGTTATGGACCAGTGGAACAACAACACGCTTCGGAAAGGTCGAGGACGGCTCCACAGTCTCCGACTATCACCCGGATGAAATCGAACGCCGCATATCGATCAACGCGTCGCTGCTGCACTGCGAGTGGCAGGGCCATAAGTTCAACATCCTCGACACGCCGGGGTACTCTGACTTCACCGGTGAGGTGCTCTCATCGTTGCGGGTAGCTGATACGGCTGTCGTCTTGTTAAAAGCCGTTGAAGGAACCGAGGTCGGCACGGAGATCGTGTGGGATTACACAAAGCGGTACCAAACGCCGGCGCTCTTCGTCGTGAACAAGCTTGACAATGAAAACGCTGAGTTCGACCACGCGGTGGCAACAGCCAAGGATCGCTTCGGACACGATGTGACGCTCGTGCAGTTCCCCGTCAACCAAGGGTTGACGTTCGACTCGGTGGTTGATGTGCTCAGGATGAAGATGTACAAGTATAACCGCGACGGAAGCGGAAAGCATACTGAGTCAGACATCCCTACCGAATTCAAAGACAAGGCCGCGGCGCTTCATGAAGAACTGATCGAGAAGATTGCGGAGACAGACGAAGCGCTGATGAACAAGTTTTTCGAAGATGGAACGCTCCACGACGCCGATTTGCTAAAGGGTTTGAAGCTCGCTTTCAATACGCAAAAAATCTTTCCGGTGTTCTGCTCCTCCGGAAGCATGAACATTGGGACCGGCTTGCTGCTGGATTTTCTCGCGCACTACGCTCCCTCCCCGATTGATCGCGGAACTGTTGGGGCGAAGGACCTCCAGAAGAACCAGGAAATCACGGTCCCGCCCGATGCGAACGCGGCGCCATCGCTCTTCGTCTTCAAGACGGTTTCGGAACAGCATGTGGGAGAGCTCTCGTACTTCCGCGTGTACTCGGGGACGATCACTCCAGGCATCGACCTGACAAATGAATCGAACGGCAAAGTCGAGCGCCTCGGTCAGATCTTTGTCATGAATGGAAAAGAGCGGCGCGATGTTGGGAAGCTGGTGGCTGGTGATATCGGCGCGGTTGTCAAGCTGAAGGACACGCACACCAATAACACGCTCAGCAATAGAGGTTTTTCGATTGTCTATCCTCCTATTGAGTTCCCGGAGCCCGTTATTCGCATGGCTATTCACTCCAAAGCAAAGGGGGATGAGGACAGAATTGCGACCGGCCTGCACTACCTTCACGAGGAGGACCCAACGTTCCTAGTGCAGGTAGATGGCCAACTAAGCCAGACGGTGATCGGTGGCCAAGGAGAGCTTCACTTGCTGATTGTCGCGAAACGCCTGAAGGAGAAGTACGGCGTCGACGTCGACCTCGCCGAGCCGAGGATCCCCTATAAGGAAACGATAAAAGCGACGGTCCCATCATCAGAGTACAAGCATAAGAAACAGACCGGTGGCCGTGGCCAGTTTGGTCACGTCTACCTCAAGCTTGAACCTAAGCCGCGCGGTTTGGGATTTGAGTTTGAGGATGCCGTGGTCGGCGGTGTCGTGCCGACACGGTTCATCCCTGCGGTGGAAAAAGGAGTCGTTGAGACATTGCAGAAAGGCGTGCTCGCGGGATACCAGGTCGTTGACGTGAAGGTCACGATCTTCGACGGCTCATATCATTCGGTGGACTCTGACGAGCATTCGTTCAAGATTGCAGGTTCGATGGCATTCAAGAAGGGATTCCTCGAGGCGAAGCCTGTGATCCTTGAGCCGATCAACGAAGTGGAAGTGATCGTTCCGGACGAGTATATGGGTGACGTGATGGGTGATCTCTCAAGCCGGCGCGGGAAGATCTCCGGGATGGAGGCCGAAGGTCACTTCCAGAAGATCAAGGCGCTCGTCCCGATGGCGGAGCTGCACAAGTATTCCACTATTCTTCGGTCGATGACCCAGGGTCGGGGCATGTATCGCACCAAGTTCTCGCACTACGAGGAGGTGCCGAGAGAGATCGCGGAAAAGGTCATTGCCGCTGCTGAGAAAGCGAAAGAGGAAGCGGCGTAGGGAAGTGCGAACTGTAATCCGTGATCCGTGAACAGTAAACCGTGAACAGTGAACCGTGGCAGACAGACCTCACAAACGCTTGAAACTCTGGAGCGCGGCGATGGATTTCGTCTTGGAGATTTACGAGATTACGAAGGGATTTCCGAAAGAAGAGGAGTTCGGTTTGAAATCGCAGCTGAGGCGGGCCGCGGTATCGATTCCATCGAATATCGCCGAGGGTTTGACAAGAACATCGAAGGCTGACAAGAAACACTTTTTGAACATTGCCCAGTCATCTCTCAGCGAAGTTGATGCACAGCTGGAAATCTCAAATCGTCTCGGTTTCATCAATCAGGCATTGTATGATAAGGCTGAGTCCTCGATGCGGGACGTCTATATGCTGCTGAGTGGACTTCAAAGAAGCATCAAGTGACGGATCACGAATCACTGATCACGAATCGCTATCCTTCAGAGCGTTTTCACCATCCGGAATCCCCATGTCCCTCGCAAATAGGATTAAGCAGAAGAAAGCGCGCATTGGCGTCGTCGGATTGGGGTACGTTGGTTTGCCGCTTGCAGTTGAGTACGCTACGAAGGGCTTCGAGACGGTCGGTATCGAGACCGATCGGGCCAAAGTCGATTCGATCAACGCAGGGAAGAATTACATCGCCGATGTCGATGACAAAGCTTTCGGCAAAGCCGTCAAACGTGGCCTGCTGAAGGCGACCACCAACTACGACCCTGTCTCCAACCTCGACGTTGTTTTCATCTGTGTCCCCACCCCGTTCACCGCCAACAAAGAGCCCGACATTTCCTACATTGTCTCCGCTTCGGAGCAAATAGCTCCAAGGCTGAAGAAAGGCCACCTCATTATCCTCAAGAGCACGACGTTCCCGAACACCACCGAAGGCTACGTTAAACCGATTCTCGAGAGGTCCGGCCTGGCAGTCGGTGAGGATTTTTACCTCGCCTTCTCGCCGGAGCGGATTGATCCGGGGAACAAGAGATGGACGACAATCAACACTCCAATCGTGGTGGGCGGAGTTACACCCGAATGCACGAAACTCGCGTGTCTGGTGACCGAGCAGATCGTTTCGAACGTCATCCCGGTTACGAGTCCGAAAGTCGCGGAGATGGAAAAGCTTCTCGAGAACATTTTTCGCAGCGTGAACATCGCATTGGTGAATGAGCTGGCTCAGCTTTGCGACCGAATGGGCGGGATCAACATGTGGGAGGTCGTGGAGGCTGCTGCGACAAAGCCGTTTGGATTTATGCCCTTCTATCCCGGACCCGGCATCGGCGGCCACTGTATTCTGATCGATCCATACTATCTCTCTTGGATTGCCCGCCAGTATGATTTCCAGACGAATTTCATCACGCTTGCCGCTGAGACAAACGAGAACATGCCCTTCTACGTGAAGAACATGGTTCTCCGAGAGATCAGCATGATGCCCGTGACGTTCCAGGATGCGAGAATCTTCATTCTCGGTGTTGCCTTCAAGCGAGACGTTGACGATATCCGACACTCACCCGCGCTTAAGATAATGGAGCTCCTCCATTCCGAAGGCGCGCGGAATATTGTCTACAATGACCCGTACGTTCCGAAAGTCAAAGCAGACGGCCTCACGTTCGAATCGGTTCCGCTGACGAAAGAGTTGCTCCGTAGCTCCGACTGCGTTATTATCACGACGGACCACACGAGTTACGATTACGATTTCATCGTCAAGCACGCGAAGCGCGTTATCGACACCAGAAATGCGACAAAGAACGTCAGAAGCGGAAGGGAGAAAA
>JBBTCR010000193.1:0-1450 GCA_038043105.1 Bacteroidota bacterium | reverse complement strand
AAGGCGATACGAAGGAATCGCGCTGTAGAGCATTCCACCGGGCTGGTCGTCCGCTTCGAATACGGTGACCTTGTAGCCCTTCAGAGAGAGATAGTGTGCTGCCGTCAAGCCTGCAGGACCGGATCCAACGACCGCGACAGGGCCGAGGATCTTGGCGGCGCTGTGCATCGGCTTGTAGATTGACGGATCGATGCGATCAGTAATGAATCGCTTCAGTGCACGGATGGCAATCGGCTGCCCGCCATAGGTGCCAGCCCTGCAGCGTTCCTCACACGGATGGTTGCACACCCGTGCGCACACCGACGGAAACGGATTGGTCTCGCGAATCACGCGATACGCTTCCTCCAGTTCCCCTCGCTGGATATGTGCGATGTAGCGCCAGGCCTCTGTTCCGATCGGACAAGCGCTGGCACACGGAGCACCAACCAGATCCCTGCAGACAAAAGCATCGCAGCGCTTGTGATAGATGTGCCGCTCGTATTCATCACGGAAATACCGCAATGTGCTGAGGACCGGGTTGGGTGCGGACTGCCCCAATCCGCACATTGAAGTGTCCTTCACAACCTGTGCGAGTTCCTCCAGAAGCTCAATCTTTTCTGTCGTTCCTACCCCTTTAGAAACATCATCCAGAATCTCGTGCATGCGCTGCGTGCCCTTCCGGCATGTGTAGCACTTCCCGCACGATTCGTCCTTAAGAAAATTCATAAAATACTTCGCGACATCGACCATGCAGGTATTCTCGTCCATCACGATCATACCGCCTGAACCCATAATGGATCCCGCTGCACTCAAACTGTCATAATCAATCGGAAGGTCAAACATCCTGGCCGGGATACAACCGCCAGAGGGGCCGCCCGTTTGAACCGCCTTGATCTTCGCCTTGGCAGAAGGCCCACCGCCCATGTCGTTGACAATCTCCCGGATGCTGGCGCCCATCGGAACTTCCACCAGTCCGGTATTCTTCACCTTTCCCACGAGGCTGAAGATCTTGGTGCCCGAGTTCTTCTTCGTCCCGATCTTCGCGAACTCCGCTCCTCCTTCGTTGATAATCAGCGGAACGTTTGCCCAGGTCTCAACATTGTTGATCGCTGTTGGCTTGCCATCGATTCCCTTTTCGACGGGGAACGGTGGTCGCTGCCGCGGCTCACCCATCTTTCCTTCAACCGAGTGGATCAGAGCAGTCTCCTCGCCACACACGAAGGCGCCTGCCCCTCTGACGATGCCGATAGTAAATGAGAATCCGGTTCCAAGGATTTGATCGCCGAGGAGTCCTAGCTCCTTTGTCTGACGGAGGGCAATGGTCAGGTGTTTGATAGCGAGCGGATATTCGTTGCGGACGTACACGACACCCTCCGTCGCTCCCGTTGCATATGCGCCGATCAGCATACCCTCGATGATGCTATGAGGGTTAACTTCCAGCACGCTTCTATCCATGTATGCGCCCGGATCG
>JBBTCR010000192.1:0-2892 GCA_038043105.1 Bacteroidota bacterium | reverse complement strand
GTCCTTGAAGTACTTCGGTCCGAGCGACGTTGCCGGAAAGACCTTCACGATATCTGCGCCAGCGGTCCAAGCGGCATAAATTTCAGTCGGTGAGAAACATCCGGGTATCACCACCGTCTCACGCTCATGGCACAATCCGACGATTTCAAGATTCAGGATCGGCCCGACAACAAATTTCGCTCCAGCGTCGATAACCCTGTTTGCCGTTTCTTTGTCCACCACCGTGCCGGCCCCGATCAGGATATCTCCGGGAACGGATGGAGCGAGCTGTCGTATGATATCGATCGCACCTGGCACCGTCATGGTAATCTCGATGGATTTCACGCCACCAGCCCCGACCGCCTCAATCACCTTAAGGAGTCGCTGCGTGTCCTTCATCCGAATGACCGCGACAACGCCGTTTGACATGATGTGCGAGAGGACTTCTTTCCGATTCATGCCGTTATTTAAGATAGAAACAATAATACGGTTCGTCGAGGACAATACGCTTGATCAATACGGCGAGCTCACGAGCGTGATAATCTCCCCACATCGACGACTCTCCCATCGGGATCTTCTTCCCCGGCGGGACGTAATCCCACCCGTTCGGTCGGTGGTAGACCGAGTGCAAAACGAGCCCTTGGTGGCTTGGATTTGTGGAGAGATACGGGACGTCGAACGCGTGGGAAGCGATGGTCAGTCCGACTTGGACGTAGTCTAAGCCGCGGTCATCAATTTTTTGACTCTTTAGATAATTGCCGAGCCGAATAAATCCCTGGGCGGCGATCACGGCAGCGGAGCTGTCGACAGGCTCGAAATCATTGAACGGGTCGGCTGGGCGGCCGAGGTAGTCACCAAGCCGGGACAATCCGGGAGCACTGGTATCCCAGTAAGGAATACCATCAGTTGGCGTGTTGGCAATGTAGAAATCTGCGACAGCCTCGGCCACAGCGCGAAATGCATCGCTGATCTTCTTCTTGCCGCCGAACGGAGCGAGTTCCGGCTCCGGCAAAGAATTCAAAAACTCGAGTTCTTCCGCGTAACCGCAGAGAATCCACGCCAAGCCGCGCGTCCAGGTAGAGAACGGCGAATATCCTTGCTGCGTGCTCGGGCAGCGGTACGACCCGTCGTTGAGGTTGAAAATTGATTCGTGCGCAACCCGACCACGTACGTCGTACGCATCCCTCCCCTCACCGAAATAGACGTTGTATCGAGCGGTCGTCTCGGCGTGCTGGAGAAGTCGCTGCAGCAAATTGATCTTCCGATCCCCCTCCCCCATCAAGACATGCCCTAACTGATGTGCGACAGCAAGGGACCGCAGCGAGCGAATCGTGTCAGCAAACAGAGAATGCGGACCGTTGAACGAGTAAATGTAGCCCTGTGCATTCCCCAAATCCGTCCAACGACAAGCTTGTATTGCACCGCTGGTCTTCAAGGCGACCTCGTAGAAGTTCTTCTCCCACTCGTTGTGAGGGTTTTTCCCCTCCCTCATCAAGCGGTGCAGATTCCCGTATGTGCTGATGTTATTGAACCCGTGGTCGTGCACGCCAACACTGCTGATGTGCGTCGCCATATGAGCGAGTGTGGCTTGCCTGCCGATCTCAAGGAATTGTTTTTCCCCCCTCGCGTCAAATTGCAGAATCGCTGATCCATATTGAAATCCCTCTGTCCATTCTGTCCAGCCGCGAGACGTGTAGACACCATTTGACGTGAAGACCGGTGTCCCTTTCTGAGGATCCCAGGTCTTTTGCAGGTTCAAGATTTTCTCAGCTGAGAGGTCGAGAAGGTGCTCGATTTTTGGAAGGAGGTTTTTGGCTTCCAGCTGATGATTGACCTTAAGCATGGGAGATCAGAGTCTTGGTATGTGCAGTCCGCCGTCTACATAGATGACTTCTCCGGTCGAGAACGGGAGTCCTCCGGAGAGGATGGCCGCAACGGTTCGGCCGACATCATAAGGAGTGCCCCACCTTTTCATCGGGGCGAGCCCTTCTGCCAGTTGCTTGTCATACCGCTCTTTCACGCCGCTGGTCATATCCGTGGCCATGATGCCCGGTCGCAGTTCAAAGACTTGTATCCCCTGATCAGCTAATCTCGCCGCCCATAGTTTGCTTGCCATGGCAAGCCCCGCCTTGGAGATGCAGTATTCCCCCCTATTGAGAGAGACCGTCTCGGCTGATATGGATGAGATGAAGATGATCTTGAAGCCTCCATTCAGGAGAGGTTCGGGTTTTTGATCGAGCCAATAGTTTGCCACGGACTGAGTGAGAAAGAAGGCGCCCTGAAGATTTATTTGCATGATCTCTTCGAAGGAATCTTCGGTCATCTCGGTGATATCTCTTCGCTTGCGAGGAGCGACACCGGCGTTGTTAATCAGGCTGTCGATCCGACCAAATTCTTTCAGGGTTTCTCGCACAAGTCTTTTGCGGTCTTTGGACAAGGCGATGTTCGCCTTGATGGCGACGATGCGCTGATCGTCACTTGCACGATGTTGGAGACACGCCGTGATCGTCTCTTTGGCTGCATCCCGATTGCTGGAATAGTTTATGGCGACGGAGCAGCCCAATCTCGCCGCGTGGACGGCGATGCCGCGGCCGAGTCCCCGGCTCGCACCGGTGATGAGAACAACAGGAGTATCATTTGGCATGGGCTAGTTATTGGAGGAGGTGGTGAGAATGACGTCGCTGGATCAGCTTCTTGCCCGTTTCATTCGTAGAACAACTCTTCGCGAATGAAAGTAGGAAACTAATCGGCAAAAGACAAGGAGGAGCATGGTCTCTCCCACAAGAACGAGAGGTGAGGGCCACGTCGGAAAGGACACACGGGGCTTTCAGTGCAACGGTGAGAAGCGACGATCAATTAGTGCCTCTTCAAACAACAAAAATTGTATTTTCAAGCGAGGGTATTCGATAACAA
>JBBTCR010000191.1:0-1217 GCA_038043105.1 Bacteroidota bacterium | reverse complement strand
CGGGTCCGAGGTGCTTCAAACCGCCATTGCTGATTCTGAATTTCGCACCGCCGCTGAGCGGACCTCGCCCTTCACGCAATGAGTAGGAGATAACCCCAGCCGTCGCCGAAGAATAATCCGCTCCTACACCACCTGTTAAAACGCCCGCCTCTTCCACGGAGCCAACGTTGAGTTTGAGAAGAGATGATTTCTTTGCGTCCTCTTGACGGATGATGGCGTTATAAGTCAAATACGGGGTATTTGCTCCGGGGCCATTATCGGCAGCGGAGGCGTAGTACTGATCCGTAACATCGATGCCGTCAACAATCGTTTTCGTTTCAAATTGCTTACCGCCACGAATGAAGCCTTTGTACACACTGGGCGATGTTGCAATAATGTCGTACACTTCGCGCAGCGGAAGCGACGTAAACTCGCTTGACGTCAATCTCGTCCGCGCAGAGGTCTGGCTGGGATCGATAACGCGCTGCTGGGCTTCAACCACAACCTCCTGTAGTCCAATGGCTTCCTGGCGCAGACTGAAATCGAGCGTCACCGTTTGATCAGAGCCCACACGCGCGCCGCGCACGATACCGCGAGCATACCCAACCGCCGAGGCGACGACATTGTAGGTACCAGGAGGAACGTTCAGGATATAGTAGACGCCTTTTTCATCAGCTGCGGCACCCATCAATGTCCCTTCAATGACAACGTTGGCACCGACGACCGGTTCACCACTGGAGGCGTCCTTGACAACCCCAGTGATCTTGCCATTTCCGGCAAACACCACTGCTGCTGGTAGGATCACCAAGGTGAGAACGAGGAGAACTGTGCACCAAGAGTATCTCATGATGTTGCTCCTTGGATGTAGAAATATTTCTGTGGATTAACGAGTTGACAGGCGAAAAACAGAAGAGCTACTAACTATAGAGAAACGACGCTGCTGTTCTGGTTTTGCACTTAGAGGGTAAAGCGAGCACGTTGTAGCACTTTGTCTGTCCCAACACCTCCCTTCTGTTATGGTTGCTGTTGAATGGTGGTGGAGATCAACACTCGAGTCGTCTACAGTACGGGCGTACGGTACAACGCTCAGTCATATGTCGAAACAGCGCTACACTGCAGCAAACAGATTGGGACCTCCTTGCGCCAACGAGCACGCAAAAAGGCTCTTACAGCACACAACTATGCGAGGAAAAGTCGAGGTTTTATTACTAAAACCTGGTTTTACCTGACCGAGTATA
>JBBTCR010000190.1:0-5956 GCA_038043105.1 Bacteroidota bacterium | reverse complement strand
TTTGAATGCCTCAGCATTCAGAGCCTCCCTGGGCTATGGCATTGCACTCTATCTTGGCTTAATGGTCAACACCTTGCATTTCCGGCTCGATCAATTCTTTGTCAACTCAATCAAAGGACCAGCGGATCTTGCAAACTACGCCTTGGCCGTTCGAATAGCAGAAATGGTCTGGCTTCTCGACTACGCGATTATTAATGCATCGGTTTTCCGAATTACTGCTTCAACAGTCGAGGAAGCCACGCGAATAACGCAAAGGATGGCACGATTAGTCGGGTTAATAGTCATTGTCGCATCTATTCTGCTATCCATTGCAGCCCCCTTTGCTGTGCCTCTTATCTTCGGCACAGGTTTTTCGCCCGCCGTGCTTCCACTCATTCTATTGTTACCTGGCATGCTTGCATGGAGCCTCTCGAGGGTACTAGCTCAGTTCACCGCATATCAGAGCGGGAAACCTTGGATTAATACAAGAGCCTCTGCCATCGCACTCGTGGTCAACACGATCTTGATCATTATTCTTATTCCTCGGTACGGGATCGCCGGAGCAGCGGTCGCATCAAGCGTCTCATATTTCTGCAATTATTTGTTGGTCGCCCAAGCATTTAAGAGGCTCTCGGGCACCAAGTTGCTATCCATCTTGATACCTACACGGGAAGATATTCTCACGATGAAAAACGCGGTCTCAGAGAGTTTCCCTGTCTATGCGCGAAAATCCTAAGACACTCCCGATGTACCTCCGCATCACTTACCATCGGTTTGTGAGGCCCCGCCTCTGGAGGATGTTTATAGAGAAACAGGTCGGAGACCTCTCGGACGAGGCGTTTATCCGACTTTTCGGCTTCACCGGCACAGCAGAGGAGTTCATCAATCAGTTCCACACTTCAGCAAGACTTCGCTTTTTCTTCCATCCTCGCAACCAAAAAGATTTTTTTCTCCAGCTGATCACTACGACTCAACCGTACGAGCAGATCCTCTCAGAAGCACAGGACGTGGTGGAAAATAGATTTGAGACGCTTGGATCAGGCAAAGTTCACCTTGGACAGAAGATCAACTGGTGCAAAGACTTCAAAAGCGGCAAAGTGTGGCCGCCTCGCAAGCTCAGCACAGACGAAATCCTAGACTTGGCTAATCCGTCGGACATCAAAGTCCCTTGGGAGTTAAGCAGGTTTCACCAAGTATGGTGGCTCGGAAAGGCGTACTGGGTTGCACGCAGCGAGCAGTACGCGAAGAAATTCGGCGAGCTCATCGAGGATTGGATTGACAACAATCCGCTCGGCCAGGGGCCGAACTGGGCCGTCGCGATGGAAGTCGCAATCCGTGCGTGCAACTGGATCGCCGGGTACTATTTTTTCTGTGAGTCTCCTTCCCTCTCTCCACAATTCTGGTTGAAATTCCAGAAGAGTCTGTACGCGCACGGCCGATTCATTGAAAGCAATCTTGAGTACTCCTGGCGCAACAGCAACCATTTGCTGTCGAACGTCGTTGGCCTGATCTTCCTCGGCAACTTCTTTCACCAGACATCCTTTGGCAAGAAGTGGCTCGCTTGGGGCGTTCCCCAGCTTGAGAAGGAAATGGAAGAGCAAGTGTGTCGAGATGGTGTGGACTACGAGAAATCGACCAGCTATCACCGACTCGTCCTTGAATTGTTTTACACCGCGACGCTTCTCTCCCAAAGAAACAACATCCGCTTCCCGCAAGCTTATCTGAAGCGCCTGGAGACAATGTTTGAATTCGTTCAACACTACACTAGACCAGACGGCTCGATTCCTTTGATCGGCGATGCTGACGATGGCCGGCTCTTCCGATTCTCGATGAGCGAAGACATCAACGATCACCGGCATGCATTGTCTGTGGGAGCGATCTTGTTCGAGAGACGTGATTTCAGGGCAGCAAGGGAAGGGTTTTCACAGGATGCACTCTGGCTCTTCGGCGGAGAGGGATTTGAGAAGTTCCAGATGCTGCGCGGAGAAGGGACGCGCTTGACCTCGCGAGGATTCCCGGATGGCGGCTTCTACATTCTGCGGAGCGATGAAGCCCATGTTTTTGTCGATGCCGGGGATCTTGGAATGAAAGGCCGCGGCGGACACGGGCACAACGACACGTTGAGCTTTGAATTCTGGATCGATGGCGGGCCGCTGATTATCGACTCGGGTACGTACGCCTACACATTCGATGTGGAAGCCCGCAATGAGTTCCGCAGCACACGAGCGCACAACACCGTTGTGATCGACGGTGCAGAGATCGCCGAATTTTCAGGTCTCTGGGGCGTTAATGCGGACAGAACCAAACCAAGCGTGCTTGAGTGGAGCACCTCAGAGCAGCGCGATATCCTTGTGTCAGAACACAGGGCTTATCAATCACTTTCTTCACCGGTCACGGTTCATCGTCGTTTCGAGCTAAACAAGGAGAGATTCGAGCTGGTCATACAGGACAGTCTGAAAGGGACGGGGACTCATCAAATCGAGAGCTTTCTGCACTTTGCACTATCTGTATCAGTAGAGCTTGCCCGCCCGAACGCCGCAGGCGGGCAGGCAAGTCCGCAAAAAGCAATAGCAAGAAATCGAAATCGGAGTTATATTATCACCGCGACTGCGGGAGAATTCACTGTCGAGCAGACGTGGTTTTCACGCAGCTACGGCGTGCGTGAACAGAATCAAACGCTTCAGCTCGCGCTGAAAGCACAGCTCCCGGCAGAGATTCACCTTTCCATTAAGCGCGAATCGGATGGTTAAACGAAGGCGAGTCCTCAGTCAAAACTCCACCGTGAAAAAAACTGCTAGTTCCTCAAAGAACGCGCCCCTCATCTCCGTTGTCATCCCGGTCTACAACGAGGCTGCGAATATTCTCGTCTTGGCAGACGAGCTGTCGGGGGTTTTCAAGAAGCTCCCGTACAAGTTTGAAGTACTGTTTGTAGACGATGGCAGCACTGACACCACGTACCGGACGGTTCAGGAGCTCCAGCAAAAGGATAAGCGAGTAAAGGCGCTCTCGTTATCACGCAATTTCGGTCATCAGGCGGCGCTTACGGCCGGACTCGAGTTTGCGCAGGGCAACGCTGTGATCACGATGGATGGCGATCTCCAGCACCCTCCTTCACTTATTCCAGCTCTTCTCGAACAGTGGCAAAACGGAAATCAAATTGTCTATACCGTGCGCGAAGAGACCGAGGGCGAGCCATTCCTGAAGAGACTAACCTCAAAATTGTTTTACCGCCTTCTGAACGCGTTTTCCCAAACCTCAGTCCAACCGTTCGCCGCAGATTTTCGCTTGCTCGACCGGAAAGTGGTAGACAGTCTGAATACCATGGAAGAGCGCGATCGTTTCTTGCGCGGACTGATCAGCTGGGTTGGGTTTTCATCAATAGGAGTCACGTACAAGGCGGATGCGCGATTTGCCGGCACGAGCAAATATACCTTCAGGAAGATGATGAGGCTCGCGATCGATGGCATCGTCTCCTTCTCCGCTACGCCGCTGCACCTCGTCACCTACTTGGGCTTGATCGTCTCGTTCCTGAGTTTCTTGTACGGCCTCTATTCCCTCTATGCTTACTTCTTTACCGATCTGACCATCCCCGGGTGGACGTCAATTCTCGTGACCGTGTTGTTCCTCGGCGGGATTCAACTCATCAGCATCGGCGTTCTCGGTGAGTATCTCATCCGCGTCTACAATGAAGCAAAAGGTCGGCCTCTCTACATCATCAAAGACTCTCTCGGCATTGACACCTCAAAACGATTCAGCCGTTGAAGTTTTACCGCTTGCACCGGTTTGCATTCTCTGCAGCACTGACGCCAGCCACCACGCTCTGTATCCCGGCATCCTGAAATGCCCTTCTTGTGGATTGGTGTTTGCCGATGCGCACGTTTCTGCCTATGACTTGCGACAGTTGTATCAACGTAAGTACTTCTTCGGTGATGAGTACCTGAACTACCTGGAGGACAAGCCCGTTCTTCAGAAGAACTTTACAGCGCGAATTCGAACGCTCAGGAGATTCTCAACAGGAGGTGGTCTTTTTGAGATTGGAAGTGCATACGGGTTTTTTCTCGAGCTGGCTCAGCGACACTGGAACGCGGAGGGATGTGACATGTCTGAGGAAGCGTGCCGGTACGCTCAGCAACAAGGACTGAAAGCCACCTCCGGTGAGTTCCTTCACTTACCCCTGAACGAGAACCAGTATGATGTCGTTGCGCTGTGGGACACGATTGAGCATCTCGCTCGCCCAGACCTCTATGTTGAAAGGG
The DNA here is from genome assembly GCA_038043105.1 of Bacteroidota bacterium. Classification (GTDB taxonomy): domain Bacteria; phylum Bacteroidota; class Ignavibacteria; order UBA10030; family UBA10030; genus VGWB01. The sequence continues at coordinate 1,721 of JBBTCR010000190.1, read as the reverse complement.
CCTCACGGCTTCTGAAGCGCGGCGGCGTTCTCTGCGCAACAACGGGGGATATTGGAAGCACAATGTCTATACTGCGGAAACATCGCTGGCGGTTGATCCATCCACCGACGCACCTGTATTATTTCGATCGCAGCACGATCGAACGGCTCTTTGTGAAACATGGGCTAGAGATTGTTCACTTCGAACACTGTGGCTACTACCGAAGCCTTCAACAGATGCTGTATACGTTGTTGGTGCTGAATCACGAGACCCCGTTTAGGAAAAGGCTTTACCAGATCTTGAAGCCGGTCTTCGGATTTTCCTTGTACCTGAATCTGTACGATATTATGTTCGTCATCGCGCGCAAGAAGTGATGAAGTTCATTCCCTCAACTCAACCTCAACGCTTGCTCCTGGGCATTCTCCTGCTTGCCGCGGGTCTCCGTGGGGGCTTTCTTTATTACAATTGGAACAACCTTGACCTCGCGCCGTCGTTTCTGCTCCATGCTGAAGTCGCTCGAAACATCCTGAACGGGCACTGGTTCGAGAAGAATCAGTCCTACCTCCAGCAGTACATCAACGATTGTCAGGGTGCAGGCAGGCTCATCGACCTGGAGGATTATCCCCCGCCTCAACAGGAAGAACTTGTTCCACTCTACAACGACGAAGGTGGCTACGGATTGTTCCTGGCAATCCTCTGGAAGATGTTCGGAGGCAACCGCTGGTGGTATGCGCGCGTGATTCAGGTGATCATTGACGTCGTGATGTGCTGGCTGATCTTCCGGATCGGACACAAGGTCTTCAACCAACGCGTCGGTCTCCTTGCAGCATTCCTCTACGCCTGCTTCATTCCCGGTATCGAGATGGCGGTGCGCCCGCATCGGGATATTTGGGTGACATTCCTGTTTATCTTTTCGGTCTATCAGCTTGCTTCGCTGAAACAGGAGCAGGGCTGGCGGCGATTTCTTCTCATCGGTCTTGCAGCAGGAGTCGTGGCGTGGATGCGATCGACGGTTGTGCCATTCGTTTTCTTCCTCGTCGTCCTTCTGTTCGTATTGCAGCCCTGGAAGATCGCAGTTCGCTATTCATTTGTTCTGCTCGCGGGCTTCGCGCTGATATTCTCGTCCCTCATCGTCCGCAATTACGTCGTGTTCGACAGGCTCATGGCAACTCGAGGAGCATTCTGGCATTCTTTCTGGGCGGGCGTCGGACAAATGCCAAACCCGTATGGACTCCGGGAGGATGACGAGGAAATCGCGAAGTTCGCTTCAAGGCTCGATTCCACAGTTCAGTTCGAGACCGAGGGGTATGAACGAGCCTTGAAAGAGGAGGCGCTCAGCTTTGTCTCAAGGGACCCAGTGTGGTACGTCGCGTCGGTCGCGAAGCGCGCGACGGTGTTTGTCTTCCCAAAGATCGGTCGGGCGGTGTTTTTCCGGGAGACGCAGCATGTCAGTGGAATGCTCAACAAGTCCCTCAGCACCGCGGTGTTGTTGGTGGTTGATGGAATATTGGGAGGATTGTTCCTCTTCGGGATATGGTTGACGCGGAAACGCTGGAAGGAATTGCTCGTTGTGATGTTACCTTTCCTCTACACGCTCTTTACTCTCGCTCCGTTCTACGTGGCGGGAAGAAATATTGCGAACGTGTACTTCGTCGTGCTGATGTCTGCGTCTGTGTCTCTTACATACTTCTGGGGTTTGTATCGGCAAGAACAAGCTGTGAATTGACCCTCTGTTCAGACGG
>JBBTCR010000189.1:0-3251 GCA_038043105.1 Bacteroidota bacterium | reverse complement strand
AGGACAAGGGGGAACTGAATCTCCCCGAGGCCCTCGTCTTCGAAACAGGCACGAACCAGTGGAAGCCCTACGATCAGTGGCCTCCCAAAGGGGTTGTGATGAAGAATCTGTACTTTCATTCCGACGGAAAGCTCTCATTCGACAAACCCACCGATCAGTCGGCGCGGGCGTACGATGAGTATCTCTCCGATCCGGACAAACCGGTGCCGTTCTCCAGAGAAACGCGGACGACACAAGGAGCCCTCTGGATGATCGAGGATCAGCGATTTGCCGCAACTCGACCCGATGTCCTAGTGTACGAGACGGATGAGCTTTCCGAGAATATCACCATCGCAGGCGATCCCCTTGCCAGTCTGCTTGTCTCAATGACGGGGACTGATGCCGATTTCATTGTGAAACTCATCGATGTCTATCCTGGCAACGCGCCCGATAATAACCCTAATCCTCAAGCTGTGCGGATGGGGCATTTTCAAATGTTGCTCGCGGGTGAAGTGATGCGGGGAAGGTTTCGAAACAGTTTTTCTAAGCCAGAGCCCTTTGTTCCTCAGAGAATCGCGAAGGTCGAATTCAATCTGAGGGATCGGTACCATGCCTTCTTGAAGGGACACAGGATCATGGTGCAGGTACAACGCACCTGGTTCCCTGTTATCGATCGTAATCCACAGAAGTTTGTTGACATCTACAAGGCAAAGGAATCAGATTTTCAGAAATCCACAATCCGGGTCTACCGATCTGCAAACTCAAGTTCTCATGTGAGGCTGCCTGTTCTGCAGTGAGTACCCAGCGATCGGGTGCCATCTCTTCTGTTTGACAGTCGTTCTGCGACGCAGATCATTGTGAAAGGATTCTTATGAATTCACGAAGTTATCTCACGCGCTTTCGCTACACGTTCCTGGGACTTGTGGCACTCTTCAGCGTTCTGGGAGCTCAGGAGGTTTTCGACGTCAGAGCGAACTATACAAAAACCGAATATATGGTTCCGACGAGAGATGGTATCAAGCTCTTTACGCAGGTCTATGCTCCCAAGGATCAATCGCAGAAGTACCCGTTCCTCCTATTCCGTACGCCATACTCCATCCCTCCCTATGGTCCGGACAATTATCGAGCGAGGCTGGGTCCCTCTGTCGAATTTGACAAGGAGGGCTTCATCTTCGTGTTCCAAGATGTCCGCGGACAGTATAGATCAGAAGGCGGAGAGTTTATTGTCATGAAGCCCCACAAGGCAATCAAGCGAGGTCCTCAAGATACGGATGAGAGTAGTGACACCTACGATACCATCGAATGGTTACTGGCTCATACCCCGAACAATAATGGCCGCGTGGGACAATGGGGAGTTTCATATCCAGGTTGGCAGACGACTATGGGCATGATCGATGCGCATCCCGCCTTGAAGGCGTCTTCACCGCAAGCCTCGCCAGCGGATATGTGGATTGGTGATGATTTCCACCATAACGGGGCATTCCGTTTCATGTACACATTTAACTGGTTAGCGGGCGTCGCGCGCGTGAGGGATCCTGTGAGGGACACCATAAATGTGACAACCCGTCGAACCTTCAACTATGGCACGCCGGACGGCTACAAGTTTTTCATGGATATAGGACCTGTTGCAAACGCCAATACCCGATATTTCAAAAATGATCTCCCTACGTGGAATGAGTACATGCAACACGGCGATTATGACGAGTATTGGAAAAAACAGCACGTGCCACAATACCTCAAGAACATAAGGCATCACATCCTCAATGTTGCCGGGTGGTTCGACGCTGAAGATTTCTATGGACCTCTGGCGATCTATCGTGCGATTGAAGATCAAAATCCCGTCAACCAGAGCACTCTTGTGGTCGGCCCGTGGAGGCACGGCGGCTGGAATGGCATGAATGGCGATTCGCTTGGCAATATTTCCTTCGGTTCGAAAACGTCCCTCTATTTTCAGAAGGAGGTTCAATTTCCGTACTTCACCTACTATCTGAAAGACAAGGGACAGTCGAACGTTCCAGAGGCGCTCGTGTTCGAAACAGGCTCAAACGAATGGAAATCGTATGACCGCTGGCCACCGAGGAATGTCACGGCGAAGAATCTCTACTTCCGCGCAGACGGGAAACTGTCGTTCAATCCTCCCGATGAGAAATCCGATGGGGCCTTCGATTCATACGTTAGCGATCCTGACAAGCCTGTCCCGTTCTCGGCGGAAACGCGCAACACCCAAGGTTTCTTGTGGATGATTGAGGATCAGCGGTTTGCAGCAAGCCGGCCGGACGTCCTCGTGTATGAGACCGACGAGTTGACTGAAGAAGTGACAATCGCAGGTCCCATCATCGCAAGCCTTCAAGTTGCCACGACCGGCACCGACGCGGATTGGATCGTGAAGTTGATTGACGTCTATCCGGGGAACGCTACAGATAACGTGCCGAATCCGAGGGGAGTCAGGATGGGTCATTTTCAGATGTTGCTCGCGGGGGAGGTATTCCGGAGCAAGTATCGGAACAGCTTCAAGAAGCCAGAGCCGCTGGTTCCAAACAAGGTGGCGAAAATCGAATTCGACTTGCGAGATCGCTACCATCGGTTCCTCAAAGGCCATCGGATCATGGTTCAGGTACAGAGCACGTGGTTCCCGGTGATTGACCGCAATCCGCAGAAGTTTGTCGACATTTATCACGCGAGGGAATCAGATTTTCAAAAAGCCACTCACAGTGTGTATCGTTCAGCGACCAGTAGTTCACACATCAAACTTGGCGTGATGAAATAAGTCCCTTTTGTCAAACACGTGTTGATCATATTCAGCGTAAAACGTCAATTGCTCGATGAATACGAAAGAGGATCAATCTAGCGTCTCAGTTTCAGCCGATTCATCCAACAATGCAGAAGTCAACATTCGGCGGCTATCGACCCTAGAAGAATACGAGGAATGTGTAAAGCTCCAGAAGGAGATCTGGGGGAACGATTACAAGGATTGCGTGCCGGGCTCCATACTGAAGATCAGCCAAAAGATTGGTGGACTTGTCGCTGGAGCTTTTGAGGGTGACAGACTTCTAGGGTTTGTGTACGGCTTAACCGGAGTCTTCGACGGCGAGCTGGCACACTGGTCTCACATGCTTGCGGTGCGAAAAGAAGCGAGGGGGAAGGGCCTCGCCAAGCTGCTGAAACTCTATCAACGCGAATTTCTCCTCTCCATGGGGGTGCGGATAGCCTTCTGGACGTACGATCCGCTCGTAGCCCGAAACGCGAACCTGAACATCAATGGTTTAGGCGCA
>JBBTCR010000188.1:0-4089 GCA_038043105.1 Bacteroidota bacterium | reverse complement strand
CAAGTTGCGCAGCCGGATGTTGGCAAAAGTGCCGCGCATCATCACCTCGTGGTTCCCTCGACGAGTGCCGTATTGGTTGAAATCTCTCTTCTCAACGCCCCGCTCGATCAAGTACTTCCCTGCCGGACCGTTGACCGAGATCGAACCGGCGGGAGAGATGTGGTCCGTTGTGACAGAGTCGCCTAGCAGAGCAAGAACCTTTGCGCCAACGATATCCACTGGAAGTCGGGGTTCTCTCGGCATATCGACAAAATAAGGTGCCGCCTTGATGTACATCGAACGTGAATCCCATTCATACCGGGCACCGGTAGGAACAGGCAAGCTCTTCCATTCCTTGCTGCCTTCAAAGACGTTCGAATACTGCCGCTGAAACATCTCAGATTTCACGCACGACCGAATCGTTGATTCAACTTCTTCCGGCGACGGCCAGATGTCCTTCAGGTACACAGGCTCGCCATCGTTTCCAGTCCCAAGCGGATCATTTTGGATGTCGAAATTCATCGTGCCTGCAAGAGCGTAGGCTACAACGAGTGGAGGTGACGCGAGATAATTTGCCCGCACCTGCGCGTGGACTCGCCCTTCGAAGTTACGGTTGCCCGAAAGCACGGCGACGGCAACGAGGTCGTTTTCCTGAACAGCTTTTGCGATCGGTTCGGGGAGTGGTCCGCTGTTGCCGATGCAGGTTGTGCAACCGTATCCGACAAGATTAAAACCGAGTTCATCGAGATACCAATCCAACTTGGCTTCGTGCAGGTAGTCGGTCACAACCTTGGAGCCAGGAGCGAGACTCGTCTTCACCCACGGTTTTGATTTCAGTCCGCGTTCGATGGCTTTCTTTGCCAGCAGTCCGGCTGCGACCATCACAGAAGGATTTGAAGTGTTCGTGCAGCTCGTAATTGCCGCGATGACAACCGAACCGTGTGCAAGCTCGAATCGAGATCCGTTCTGTTGGACCGGCACTGTCTTGAGAACGGTGTCGGCAAGCGGCTGCTCGTTCGCTTGCACGTTGGTAGAAGTGGCCTGATTCACCCACGAAGTGGCAGCGTCCTTGTTTATGGAGAGGCCCTTCGCCTCGAGCATCTCGACCAGAGACTTTCGATAAGAGACTTTCGCCTGCGAGAGCGGGACACGATCCTGCGGTCGCTTCGGACCGGCAAGACTTGGCTCGACGATGCTCAGATCGAGTTCGAGCGTGTCGCTGAACTCAGGCTCGGGGCTGTTGTGCGAATGGAAAATGCCTTGCTCTTTGCAGTATGCCTCGACAAGCGCGATGAGTTCCGCGCCTCTTCCGGTGAAGCGAAGATAGTTCAGAGTTTCGTCGTCGATGGGGAAGAACCCCATGGTGGCTCCATATTCGGGCGACATATTTGCAATCGTAGCTCTGTCTGCGAGTCCAAGTGATGAAAGCCCCGGTCCAAAGAACTCAACGAACTTTCCTACGACGCCTTTTTTGCGAAGCATCTGCGTGACCATCAGGACAAGGTCTGTAGCCGTGGCACCCGCTCGGAGCTTGCCGGAGAGTTTGAATCCGACGACTTGCGGAATGAGCATGGAAATGGGCTGACCGAGCATCGCCGCTTCCGCTTCGATACCGCCGACACCCCATCCAAGCACACCGAGGCCGTTGATCATCGTTGTATGCGAATCTGTGCCGACAAGTGTGTCCGGATATGACCAGGTCTCCCCCTCCATTTGGCTTGTGAAGACCGCCTTTGCGAGATACTCGAGGTTGATTTGATGCACGATGCCTGTGCCAGGCGGGACGACGCGGAAATTCTTGAAGGCCTGCTGGCCCCAGCGGAGGAACGCGTAGCGTTCTTTGTTTCGCTCGAACTCCTTCTCCACGTTCAGGAGGAACGAGGAGGGAGTACCAAATTCGTCGACTTGCACCAAGTGGTCGATGACGAGATCTACCGGTTGCAGGGGATTGATCTTATTGGGGTCGCCTCCCATTTTGATCATCGCGTCACGCATGACGGCGAGATCCACAATGCAAGGAACGCCAGTGAAGTCTTGCAGAAGCACACGAGCCGGCATGAAGGCAATTTCCTTGTCCGGGGTGGCTTTTGCGTCCCAGCGGACGAGCGCTTCGATATCCTCTCCTCGCACGACTCTCCCATCCTCGTGGCGCAGCAGATTCTCGAGGAGAATCTTCAGAGAAACAGGGAGCCGGTTGAGAGATCCGGGAAACGCTTTTTCGAGGCGCTGCAGAGAAAAAATGGTGTAAGTCTTTCCGCCAACAGCAATGGTTGACTTAGTTTGATAGCTATCTTTCAGTTGCATGTGGATTCCTCCTGAATAGCGGGATCAACTCGGTCTGTGGGAGTTGAATCCAGAATCAGTCTAATCTCAAGCGGAGCAGATTGTAGTCTTCGTTGAGAAATCTGCACCAATATTACAAAAAAACTATATGATCCGCCAGAACAAGTGAGAGGAATGGCACTCGCCGCTCTCTAGCTGACTCTAACGTTTTTTCTCGCTATATTTGTTCCAAGGCTATGAGAGACATATCAAACAAGATCAAGACGCTTCGTGCGGCGACTGCGAAAGCCGTCGTGAAAGCTAAATCCGAGACGATCACGCTCATTCGGGCGGGCAAACTCCCAAAGGGAGATCCCCTGCTCGTAGCGAAAGTGGCCGCAGTGCAGGCGGCGAAAAACACAAGCCAGATCATCCCATATTGTCATCCGTTGCCGATTGATTTTGTGGATTGCCGATTCGAATTCGGCGCGGACACAATTGAGATTACGACGGAGGTCAAGGCGGTCTACAAGACCGGCGTTGAGATGGAGGCGCTGACGGCTGCGACTGTCGCCGCACTGACGATTTACGACATGGCAAAGGCGGTCGACGAGTCGATGGAAATCGTTGGCGTCAGACTCATCAGCAAGAAAGGAGGAAAGTCGGACTTTAGGGATACGTTTGAGAAACCTCTGCGGGCTGCTGTGCTCGTGATGTCCGACTCCATTGCGGCGGGCAAGAAGGAGGATACCGCCGGCCTGCAGATCGTCGAGGGCCTGAAGGCAGCAGGCGTGGAGATTGTCGACTACAAGGTCATTCCTGACGAGACAGACCAGATCATAGCGAGCCTCATGCACTATGCGGACACTTTGAAGCTCGATCTCGTGTTGACAACTGGTGGAACCGGTTTGAGTCCAAGAGACGCGACTCCGGAGGCGACGGCAAGTGTGATCGAGCGGGAAATCCCATCCATACCTGAGGCAGCGCGGGCGTATGGTCAGGAGAGAACGCCGTACGCGATGCTCTCAAGGGGCAAAGCCGGTTTACGCGGCCGAACACTTATTGTAAACCTCCCCGGCTCAAAGATAGGTGTTGAGGAGTCACTCGACGCGCTGCTCCCCGGAATCTTTCACGCCTTCAAGATGCTTTGGTTCGGTGGACACTAAAGCGGTTCGATCTTCCATGGGGGACTTGATTTCGTGAATCGCCTACTTCTGTTGCTCGCCTTCTCATTAGTTCTCCTGCAAATCTCTTTTGCTCAAGAATCCGAAGAGTATGAGCTCAAGCAGCTGAGACTTGCAGAGGCACAACGCTACGCGACTCTAAGAAAGTTTTCAAAAACTGCTACTCCCGGTCAAGAAGGTTTTGATGTCACCTACTACAAACTTGACCTCCGGCTCTCCACCTCTCCCAAAAACCTCAGCGGTTCGGTCACGATGGTCGCCAAATCTATCGTAGATAGTCTCACCTCTATCACGCTGGACCTGATGAACTCGATGACAGTTGATTCCGTCCTAGTAGTAAATGTTCGGTCGAACTTCGCACAACAGTCGCCGGCTTCTGGGACTGCTTCGAGTTTCAGCATCAGCCTCAACCGGTCATATGCGCGAGGCGAGGTTATCACGACCACGGTGTACTACCACGGTGTGCCGGGGAGCTCCGGGTTCGGCAGCTTTGTCTTCGCGACAACTCAGTCAGGATCGCCCTGGGTATGGTCACTGAGTGAGCCGTATGGTGCTAAGGATTGGTGGCCCAGCAAGGACCATCCCAATGACAAGGCGGATTCTGTTGACGTGTGGGTAACTTGTGATGGCAGTTTCAGGGTTGGCTCACAAGGAAAACTCCTTG
>JBBTCR010000187.1:8617-9452 GCA_038043105.1 Bacteroidota bacterium | reverse complement strand
GGTATACAGTGCTGTGCGATATCCGGCGGCAGTGAAGACGGCAGCCAGCATCGAGGCCGTCGACCCTTTGCCGTTAGTGCCAGCGATGTGGATCGATGGAAACCGGAGGTGCGGATTGCCGAGCGCATCGAGGAGCTTAGAGATGCCCTCCAATCCGAATTTCATACCGTACTTCTCTAAGCTATAGAGAAGCTGAATCGATTGAGAATAGGAACTCAAGGTAAACGAAAGGAGTGATTACAGCCAAGACTGAAGAACTGAATAAGCGACGTTTGATTCCAGAGCACCCACAAGCTGTCCGACATCCTGCAATCCATTTTGTTCGGCATATGCGCGAAGACCTTCAGCAATCTTGATGCCCGTGGTCGGATCGATGAAGTTTGCCGTCCCTACCTGAACCGCTGTCGCTCCGACCAGAAGGAACTCGATCGCATCCTCCGTTGTCATGATACCACCAATGCCGAAGATCGGGATGCGCAGGGCCTGAGCAACCTCATAGACCTTCGCCAGCGCGATCGGTTTGATCGCTGGCCCGGAGAGACCGCCGGTGACGGTGGAAAGCTTCGGCTTCTTCGTGCGAATGTCCACCGCCATACCGATGAGCGTGTTGATGACGGAAACGGCATCTGCCCCCTCCCCTTCAACAGCGCGTGCGAATTCTGAGATGTGCGTAACATTCGGGGTGAGTTTGACGATCAGCGGTTTGTTCGTCAGCGGGCGAAGGCGCGCGGTGATCTCTCTTGTCTTCGAGCAGTCTGTCCCGAAGTTCAGGCCGCCTTCTTTCACATTAGGACAAGAAACGTTGATCTCGTATCCATCGCCCCCTTCCTGTTGC
>JBBTCR010000187.1:0-8607 GCA_038043105.1 Bacteroidota bacterium | reverse complement strand
ACTCGCGACGATATTGCCGATGATTGCTGTATCGAGCGTCCGGAGATACGGCAATTTCTCTTTGATGAAATTGTGCACTCCGATGTTTGCAAGTCCAATCGAGTTTAGCATGCCGCTTGGCGTTTCCACGATCCGGCGAGGGGGATTACCATCCCTCGGCTTCCACGACAGGGACTTCGTGCAAATCCCGCCGAGCTTATTCACGTCCACCAGGTCTTTGACTTCGTCCCCGTATCCAAACGTCCCGGATGCAACGAGGACGCGGTTCTTGAATTCGACTCCGCGGAGGCTGAATGACTCTTTTACCATTTAGGGTAGAATGATATCCTTGGAATTGAACGTTGGACCTTCAACGCACACGAGCGCATACTTCTTCTTGCCGTTCGATCGCTCCACGGGACATCCCTGACACAAGCCGATTCCGCACGCCATATCCCCCTCTAACGAGACCTCGCATTCGATGTTCGCTTCCCTCGCCAAATCGGCCAATGCTTTGAGCATATTCATCGGACCGCAGCCGAAAATCTTCGGTCTGGACACCTGATGTTGGCGAAGATATTCGCGAAGCAACCCGACCACCGTGCCCCGATATCCCTTTGACCCATCGTCTGTCGCGACCTGGACGTTTTCCAGGTGCGCCGGAGTGAGATGAATTGCCGTTCGTGCACCGAGGAATGTGACGATAGTTTTCCTGTTCCGTTTCAACGTCGTAGTCAAGAGCGGAAATGGCGCGACCCCTAGTCCTCCAGCAACGATCAACGCAGTCTCATACTCTCCATCAAATCCAAATGGCACTCCAAGGGGACCGAGAACATCCAACATGTCCCCTTGTCGCTTCGCTGCAAGCATTCGGGTACCTTGGCCAACGACATTGAACAGCAGCTCAACCTCGCCGCCTAGGACGCGAGAGATACTGAAGGGCCTCCGAAGGAGCGGAAGACAGGCGTCTCCCGACCGAACATTGACAAATTGTCCAGGAGAAACTGATTCTGAGATCTCCTTGCTCTGAAAGCTAAGGGTGAAAATGCCCTCTGCAATTTCTTCTCGTGATGTAACTGGGACAATGCGCTGGAGCATCATCGCGGTCTATAGAGCTAATCTATCACTACTTTTCGTTTCCCCCGACTCGTGCCGAGGGTATCGCTCGGGACCTTCGTTACCCTTTCCTTCTCATCCACACCAACGTCTCGCTTTTGGGGCTCAGGGACACCCTCCTGCGGAGGCACCTTTGCCGATGTATCGGCAGGCGCGGTGCTCGGCGGAGGTGCAGGCGGAGGAGGCAAGCGCCGGCGAGCGGCTGCACCATATTCCGTGGATCCGTACTGTTCGGCCACCTGCTTGTACTGAGAAAGGGCGCTGTCGGGATTGGTCAAGTAGTGCTCGTAGATCCATCCCATCGTGTATTTGCTCTTCGCTGCATACGGAGATGAAGAGTGCTCATTGACAATTGAGGTGAGCTTCGTGAGAGCATTCTGGTACTGTAGAGCTTCCATCAGAGACTCGGCCTGTGCGTAGAGCGCAACTGCTGGATCAATTTTCGTTGAGGCCGGCTGGAGACCGAGAAGTATCTTCACCTGATCCGCATAGCGGGAGGCGGGATACTCCTTCAAGAGCCGGTTGTACATCTCCTTTTCATCTCCGTACTTTCTCTCTGGGTCGGCCCGCATAATTTCAGCAAGCACGAAGAGCATTCGAGGGGCCCGCGTGCTATCTACGTGAAGTTTCAGGGATTGATTGTACCAAAAGAACGCGGAGTCTGGAACCTCGAGATCTGAGTAGAAGACTTCCCCCAGTTGATAGGCAAGCCCGGACAACACAACGTTCAACGAATCCCGACTAGGTTTGCGGATGATGAAGGCACTGGAATCCGGTTTCGCCAGAGACGAATCTGCAACGTGGGTCAGGTCCAAGGAGTCCGGCAACGCCAAGCTACTGTCTCTCGTGGCAATGACCGAGTCAGCACGCTGTTCGAGGGTGTCAATTCCCGCAGCGCTTGCCAGCGTGTCCTTCCGTATCCAAAGGCTATCGATGTCCAGTGCATTCAATACGCTGTCTGTCTTTGCAAATTCGTCTTGGGACTGGAAGTATCTTGCCAATGCGGTGACACGCCGCTGCGCTTCTGGTGCCACTGGAGTCAATGCGTTCGAGGAAGCGTGCGCGTAGGCCATTCTCGCCTCTGTGTAATCTCCGTAGTGAGATTGGAGAAGCTTGCCAAGTTCAAACGCTGCTTTAGCCCCGGTCTCGGTTCTTGCGAATGTCGTATCGACGTAACGAAACTCGTCAACCGCGTCGGCCATTCGCTCGCTTTGAACATATGTTGCACCCAGCTCGAGGCGAGTCACACCGAGGTATTCGTTGAATCGATAGTCGTCAGCCAGCTCGTTGAGGAGGGCGATGGTGGTATCATGTTTTTTCAAGGAACGGAACGCCAGAGCAGCCTGCAGTCGACTGTAAAACAAGAGGTAAACATCCGGAGAATAATCCGTCACCTTCAAATAGGCAGAGGCCGCTTTGTCATACTCCTGCAATGACACGTAGAGATCGCCGATCTTTGACTGCCCAGTCGCTTGCAGCCGCCCGTCACCTGAGAACTCCACGGCATTCGCATATTGCTCAATGGCTCGCTGGGAAAGATTTTGCGCAGTCAGGATCGAGCCCAGGATGGAGTGGGCCTCTCCGGCGAGATCTTCCTCTCCCGCTTCTTTTGCATCACGGGCCAAGGCCTCCGCGGCAGTGATCGCATCGTCGAGACGATTCAGCTTCTCCAGGGTTCTGACGAACCAGAGTTGACCTACGAAGGAGAGAGATCCGCCCGGGAATTGAGCTAGGAGCTCTGAGAACTTCCGCTCAGCCTTGACGTATTCTCCCTGATAGTAGTATGATTTGCCGATCAGAAAGAGGGCATCATCGACAACAGCGCTCTGTTGATAGAAGGAGAGAATGTTCGAGCATTTATCGATGACCTGAGTGAATTTCTGTTTCGCCGTTGGAGGAATCTGGCCACTCTGAGGTGTCTGGACTGTCTTGCCTCGGGCAGAGAGGGTGGCACTCAGAACTTCTGCTTCCGCCTCATCAAAGACTCGCTTGGCGTTGTAGTAGGCGTTGAAGTACGCAGTGGTGTTATCGTATCCTTGTGAGAACCAACTGCCGATTGTGCTTAAGAGTGAACAGCCTGGAAGAGCAAGGCTCACGAGGAAGGCCAAGAGAACTGCAAGGGCAACGTGAGAAGAGAGCTGTTTTCTCATTTCTAATTCAATATATCAAATGCGTGGCTCTATTGCAAGAGAACTGGGTCGAAGCGGGAAAAATTCTCTCGATTCGTTCTCGCGAACTTAAACCTTCTTGCTGATTGTATCATCTAATCCAAGAACTCAACGATAAGCAATCAGGAGACATGTCGTATGAAAACACGTTCAGTACTTCTTGTGATGGCGATGGCCGTTATCCTTATTTCAGCCGCTCTCGGTCAAGAAGGAATCCCCTCTCCTCCACCCGGAAGAATGATGGGTCAAGGATTTAGGATGATGGAGAGACTGAACCTGACCGACGATCAGCGCAAAGAGGTTGAAAACCTCCGCCTTGATATGGCCAAGCAGGCGATCGCCCATCAGGCAAAGGTCAAGACTGCGCGCTTGGAACTCGTCCAACTTTTCAAAGCTGATTCACCGGACAAGGCTGCGATCGAGAAGAAGGTGAGCGAGATCGCTCAATTTGAGAGCCAGGGCCGACTCCTCTTCATCAACCACTGGTTCTCGGTCAACAAGCTGCTCACTCCGGATCAGCAGAAGACCTGGAAGCAGATGCTCGGACGCGCGTGGATGCAGCAGCGAATGAACAGGATGCGCGAATCAGCCCCCGGCCCGATGATGCGAGATCGCATGCGGAGAATGCCGATGGATCGACCGATGGGTCCGCCGCGCTAGTCCTTATTATTCGTTCAATTCTCAATACGGTTGGGGTACCCTCCAACCGTTTTTGTTTTGTAGTCGCGAAGCGCCCTCGCGACAAGTTATTTGGGGTTGGTCGGCCGGATATCGATTTCGCTGACCATCGCACGTTCCGGCAGCATGATCGCCGCCAACACGGTGTCGGCGACATCCTGAGGATGGAGTATCTTCTCCGACCGTTTGGGATCCTTCTCTTGGGCGGAAAAAGATGTGTCGACGGAGCCGGGGCAGATCGTAATGACACGTATGTTGTTCTCACGGACTTCTAGCATCAGGGTCTTCGAAAAGCCTAACAGAGCCCATTTCGTCGCGGAGTACCCTGCCCCACCCACAAATGCATTCTTTCCTGCCAGGGAAGAGACATTGACGATCATGCCGCTCTTTTGGGGTTCCATGATGCTGATCGCCTTCTGCGCGCAGAGGAAGACGGCACGCATGTTCAGACGCCACATCCCGTCAAAATCCTCGACGGACAATTCTTTGACCGGGCTGAACACTCCGATCCCGGCGTTATTCACGAGGATGTCAAGTCGATGAAGGCGGGAGGAGACCTCGTCAAAGAGTTTCTCAATCTGATTGTCGTTTGTCAGATCTGCTGGAATGCAGAGGGCCTTGCCATCGGAGGACTCGATTTCTTTCTGAACCGCCTCAAGATCGGACATGGTCCGCGCCGTCAAGACGACGGTCGCGCCGTTCCTCGCCAACGTGGTCGCTATTGCCTTCCCAATTCCTCTTCCGGCTCCCGTCACGAGAGCGATCGACCGTTCAAGCGTCATACCTTCAGATCTCCAGTCTGAGGACGAACAATCATTTGCTCAATCATCATCGACTTCGGTTGACGCGTCACGTCGTAGAGCAACTGAGCAAGCTCCGCCGGTTTCATCATACGGTCTGCATATTTTTCTCGATGCTTCGCATGCCAGATTGGAGTCAGTACAGCTCCCGGAAAAACGTTGACGACCTTTATTCCGTTGCCCCGGACCTCCGCCCTGAGCACATCCATGAGAGCTTCCACACCCGCTTTCGACGCAGAGTATGCGGCTGACAGCGTGTACGTCGCCTTGGCAGCGTACGAGATCACGTTGAGAACGATCCCGTCGCGATGCACGATCATCGTTGGAAGAACCGCCTTGGTTGTGTAGAACACCCCGCTCAAGTTCGTCTCTACGACTTCATCAAACTCTCGAGGAGTTGTGCTCAAGAAGTCCTTGAAATACGTCACACCCGCGTTGTTGATGAGGATGTCAACCTTGCCATGTTCGGCTACTATTTGATCTGCAACCTTTCGAACTTGGGATTGTTTCCGTATATCGCACGTGTGCACTATACACTTCCCGCGAGATCCACGGAGTTTTCTTTGGAGTTCAAGCAGCTTGTTTTCCTGACGCGCAGTCGCAATGACCTTATCACCGTGGCGCACAAAGGTTTCAACGAGCGCCCAGCCTATACCTGAGCTTGCGCCCGTAACCCAGACAATACGATCTGACCTTTTCATTTAGTGTCCAAGTTCCCGATCAATCAGAGTGAGAAATTCGTTCCTTGTTTTCACGTCGTGCCGGAACGTTCCGAGCATGGCGCTCGTCGTCGCAACCGAATTTTGCTTCTCCACACCTCTCATCATCATGCAAAGGTGCCTCGCTTCGATGACGACTCCCACCCCTTGCGGTTTGAGGTATCTATACAGCGTATCAGCGATCTGCTGTGTGAGCCGTTCCTGGACCTGCAGCCTTCGCGCAAAGACTTCCACGATGCGGGGCAGCTTGCTCAGCCCGAGGATTTTTCCGTTCGGGATGTAAGCGATATGGCACTTCCCATAAAAGGGGACAAGATGATGCTCGCAGAGACTGTAGAAGTCAATGTCCTTCACGATCACCATCTCGTTGTACTTCTCTGCAAACACTGCCCCGTTCAGGACCTCGTTGACCTCTTCATGATATCCCTTTGTCAGGAATTCATACATCCTTGCGACACGAGCAGGGGTCTTCACTAACCCTTCACGCTTCGGATTCTCACCCATTTCTTTGAGAAGGTCCTTGACCAGCGTCTGCATCCGTTTGTTGGGATTCTTGGCTTTCATGATTATTCGCCTCGATACTCCACGCTATTGTTCTCCGTTTCGTGCAGCCGCACGGAGTAAAGCCTACCTTCTTTAATCTTCGGCTCAAGCACGCTCCAGATTCCTTTCGCAATGTTTTCTGCGGTCGGGATGATACCGCTCAGGAAATCAACTTCGTAGTTCAGGTGCTTATGGTCAACCTTGTCGAGGATCTCGCGTTTAACAATTTCCTTCAACTTCTTCAAATCGATCACGTAACCCGTTTTCTGGCTAGGCTCACCAGCAACAGTCACTTCCAAAACATAGTTGTGGCCATGCCCCATCTTGTTGGCACACTTATCGAAGAGCGCGAAGTTTTCCTCATCCGAAAGCTCAGGGTTATAGAGAATATGGGAGGAGCTGAAAGTGGCTCGCCGCGTTACATAGACCATGATCACCTTCCTCTCTGTCTCAAAGTGCCTCTAGCACTTCCTTCGTGTGCCCTTCCACCTTCACTCTAGGAAAGATATGCCCTATGACTCCTTTCTCATCAATCACGAAAGTCGTCCTCTCGATCCCCATATATTTCTTGCCGTACAATGACTTCTCTTTCCAGACGCCGTAGGACTTGATGACATCTTTCTCCTCATCGCTCAGCAAAGGGAACGTGAGGTCGTGCTTTGCAGCAAACTTCCCGTGAGAAGCAACACTATCTGCGCTGACGCCGATGACCACGGCTCCCTTTTTCTTCAGCGCCGGGAAATTATCCCTGAAGGAACATGCTTCCTTTGTGCAGCCAGATGTATTGTCTTTTGGATAGAAATACAAAACCACCTTCTTGCCCCTGAAGTCCTTGAGGCTAAGCCGCTTTCCATCACCCGTGGGGAGCTTGAAGTCCGGGGCTTTGTCGCCTACGTTAGGCATGCTGACGTTCTCCTTCTAAACGCGATCCAGTAGTTCGATTGATAGAATCCTTGAGCGGAATCTCCGTTATTCCTAACGGGACAATGAATGAGGGAGGAATTTGCTGGGCGGAAAACGCATGATCCCTGCGAAACAAAACAGCAGACCTTCAAGACCGCCTGTCAACATCGATACCTAGCTAGAGAGAGGCAAGCGCCTTTATCACTTCATCGTAGTTCGGCTCGACGCCGGGATTCTCAGATATCCAAGCGTAACGAACAATTCCATCTTTATCGAGTACAAACACCGAACGCTTTGATGCGGAATAACCGTCCAGACCGGAAAAACCCTCGTGCACGATGCCGTAAGCCTTCAGGGCCGTCCGGTTGAAATCCGAGAGCAGTGGAAATTGAAGACTGTATTGGTTCGCAAACGCTTTGTTGGCGAATGGCGCGTCAACGCTGATCCCAACAACCTGTGCGTTGAGCTCGTTGAACTTGCTCACAGAGTCACGAAATGCGCACATTTCTTTCGTGCACCCGCCCGTGAACGCTCCGGGGTAGAAAGCGAGAACGGTTCTCTTTCCTAAAAACTCTTTCAAGGACCGAGGTTTCTTCTCTGTATCATAGAGAGTGAATTCAGGTGCTTTGTCACCTACCTTTGCTGCCATGGTTCCTCCATTGGTATTCAGCTACTTCAGATTTGGAATCTGCGCAAACCGTTGCTCAATCACTTTCCAGTCGAGATTGCGCATGAATGCTTCGATATAGCTCCTTCGATCCGTCGCGTAGTCAAGAAAATAGGCGTGTTCATACGTGTCAAGGGCCAAGATCGGAACCGCGTTCCAAATCGGAAATGTATTCTGCGCATCGCCAAGGTAGTTGAAGAGCGTCCGCCGGTCGGCATCATACGCCAGCCAGACCCACCCGCGTGCGGCAAGTCCCGTAGCTTTGAGATCCTTTTCCCACGTTTCGTAGGAACCAAAATCCTTAACGATGGAATCGTGAAGCTTTCCTTCCGGCTTGCCCCCTATTCCACCAAGATGGTCAAAGTAAATCTCGTGATTCTTTACTCCCCCGATCGCGAAAGACAACTCAACCTTGAGAACTCGGAGAGCACTATACGTCTGGTTTGCCTTGCTGAGATCAACACTCTTGAGGGCATCAAGAATCTCGTTCGATTTGTTGACGTATCCGACGTACAGCTTGTAGTGCTCCTCCATGGTCCTCTTTGAAATCCCATCCATGGACAACGTTGAGGGCTTAAGCGGTTTCGGCGTAAAGACCTGCGCGACAGTCTGCAAGGGTTGAGCGGCGGCCTGTAGAAGTTCGGCGTCGAGCATGCCGAGCGAGAGAGCGCCAACAGTGGTACGCTTGATAAAGTCTCTCCTTGAGTTCTTCATGAGCTTAACAAATGAAGCTGAAACGAGTTGTTGGAAAACGAAGAATTATTCTTTTGAGAGGCAATCAGTGCAGACGCCGAAGAAATCGAGCTTGTGCGTCCGTATGGTGCCCGGGATCATCGGCTGAACCCTCTGGTGTAGATCGTCCAGCTGAGGGATGTCAAGATCCCGTACCACACCACAACGCTCGCACACGAAATGGTAGTGCTGTTCGATCGTCGCATCGTACCTGCGAAGTCCCTCACCGAAATCTAACTCGCGAATTTTGCCCTGGTCTTTCAAAATGTGCAGATTTCGGTACACTGTTCCGAGTGATATGC